>JAITBX010000230.1 GCA_031283405.1 Burkholderiales bacterium
GAGCTTCATCTCAAAGAGACCGAGTTCCGTTTCAATCACAGGCATCACAATCTCTACAAGATGCTGCTACACTTACTCAGTTCAAACCCTCTTTAAGGCGTTTGCTTCCTAAGCCCCTATTTTGTTTGGAATTGCGTTTTTGCTTTTTTGGTTTGCAAGGATGTTCAAAATTGGTGGAGCGTATAACAAGTATTCAAAAAACTAGCCTCACAGTGTCGGCCAGCTTGAAACCATAAGTTATGGGAACAAATACATCAACCTCGTGCTTTTGGCGCTTGCCATCGTTTTTCTTGTCGTGCTCGTCGTCGGATAACAAGTGTAGGATGGGTAGAGCGCAGCGAAACCCATCACCAATTTTATTTATGGCAACGATGATTTTTGTGGAAGATTCAATCTGCTTTGCTTGTTGTTCTGTTCAAAGAAACGAAACGAAAAATGATGGGTTTCGCTACGCTCTACCCATCCTACACGAACTAAAACCAGCAAAGCGATAACCCGAACGCTGGGATTGCGCTACGCTTATCCCGGCCTACGACTCTGAAGTCTGCCGCGATCAGGTGTAGCGCTTTTCGAAAGCGTCCCATTCGGACTTGCCGACCAACTGCTGGCGCTCGGCGAAGGGTGTAACGAGGCCGCTGGATTCTTGCACTTCTTTTTCGTCGCGCAGCACGGTCAGTGCTTTTTGCATACCGGCGACGGCGCCTTGCAGCGCGGCGTTGGCGTAGAGGACGATGCCGTAGCCGAGTTCGGCGAGTTGGTCGGCGTTGAAGATCGGCGTGCGACCGCCGATCACCATATTCATCAGTTGCGGTTTCGACAAACGTTGGGGCAGGGCGCGCACTTCTTCGGCTTTGGTCACAGCTTCGACGAATAAAATATCGGCGCCGGCGTCGGCAAATTTTTGCGCGCGTTCGATCGCCACTTCAAAACCTTGCGTCGCGCAAGCGTCGGTGCGCGCCATGATGAGCAAGTCGGCATCCTGGCGCGCATCGACGGCGGCTTTGATTTTGTTGACGGCTTCGTCGGTAGCGATGACTTCTTTGCCGGAGAAATGGCCGCAGCGTTTGGGTGCGACTTGATCTTCAAACTGAATGCAGTCGGCGCCGGCGCGCTCCAGTGTGCGCACGGTGTGGCGCACATTCAGCGCGTTGCCGAAGCCGGTGTCGGCATCGACGATGAGCGGCAAATTGACCGCATCGCGGATGCGCGCAGTGTGATCGGCAATTTCGGCCAAGCCCATGAAGCCCTGATCGGGCATGGCGAACCACATGTTGGTGACGCCTGCTCCGGTGACGTAGATCGCTTTGAAGCCGAGGTCTTCGATGACTTTGGCTGAGAGCGCGTTGAAAGCGCCCGGCACGATAACGCCGCGACGGGCTTCGACGAGCGCTTTGAGTTGTTTGCGTGTTGACATGGTTGCTTTCAATTTTGTTTTTGACAAGGTAAAGAGTGATCCAGCTTGCTGCAAACCCTCGTCCGCCTTCGGCGGCCAGCATTCGCCTTCGTGCACGTGTTCATGGCGTTAGCAGACCCTTGCTCGTCCTGCCGGGCGAGTCCGGCGCGATGGAGCAAATAACAAATGCGTTTCACCGGAAAGCGCCGTTGCAAGCAAAGCAGCGGAGCAATTCAGTTTTGTGCAAAACATAATCAATATCTCTTAAAAACGATCGCCCGGAATGCGCACGAATCCTTCCATCAGCACGCGGGCGCTGCGGCTCATCAGGGCTTTGGTGACTTTCCATTGGCCGCTTTCTTCTCGCACTTCGGCGCCGACTCTTAACGTGCCGGAAGGATGGCCGAAGCGAACGGCGTTGCGCATGCCGCCGCCCGCAGCGAGGTTGACGAGCGTGCCGGGCACGGCCGCCGCAGTGCCGATGGCGACCGCTGCTGTGCCCATCATGGCGTGGTGCAGTTGCCCCATCGAGAGAGCGCGCACGAGCAAGTCAACATCACTTACGGCAACGCGCTTGCCGTTCGATGCCGTGTAATCACACGGCGGCGCGACGAAGGCGACTTTCGGCGTGTGCTGTCGCGTAGCGGCTTCGGCGATCTCTGTGATCAAACCCATCTTCACCGCGCCCCAGGCGCGAATAGTTTCAAAACGCTTTAACGCTTGCGGATCGCTGTTGATGGCGGATTGCAATTCGGTTCCGGTGTAGCCGATGTCTTGCGCGTTGAGAAAGATGGTCGGGATGCCGGCGTTGATGAGCGTGGCCTTGAACGTGCCGACGTTTGGCACTTCCAGATCATCGACGAGATTGCCGGTCGGGAACATTGCGCCGCCATCGTCGCCTTCATCGGCGGGATCGAGAAATTCGAGTTGCACTTCGGCGGCGGGGAAAGTCACGCCGTCGAGTTCAAAATCGCCGGTTTCCTGCACTTGCCCGTTGGTGATCGGCACATGAGCGATGATGGTTTTGCTGATGTTGGCTTGCCAGACGCGCACAGTGCACAGTCCGTCACGCGGAATACGTTCGGGCGACAGTAAACCATTGGCGATGGCGAAGGGGCCGACGGCTGCCGACAAATTGCCGCAGTTGCCCGACCAATCCACCAGCGATTTGTCGATGGCGACTTGTCCGAACAAATAATCAATGTCGTGATCGGGTTTTGAACTTTTCGACAGAATCACCGTCTTGCTGGTGCTGGAAGTTGCGCCGCCCAGGCCGTCGATTTGTTTTCCATACGGGTCGGGGCTGCCGATCACGCGCATCAACAATTTATCGCGCGCGACGCCGGGTTGCCGCGCCGCTTCGGGCAAATCCTGTAAGCGAAAAAAAACGCCTTTGCTGGTGCCGCCGCGCATGTAAGTGGCGGGAATTTTGATTTGAGGTAAGAAGGCCATGTCAAACTTTCTTGTTCTGCGCAAGAAAATCCTGCGCGAAGCGTTGCAATACGCCGCCGGCTTTATAAACGGAAACTTCTTCGGCGGTATCGAGACGGCACGTCACCGGCACATGCTGTGTATCACCATTGCGGCGATGAATCGCCAGCGTCAGTTCGGCGCGCGGCGCGAGTTCGCCTTCCACATCGTAAGTTTCAGTGCCGTCGAGTTGAAGCGTCAACCGATTTGTGCCTGACTTGAATTCCAGAGGCAGCACGCCCATACCGATCAGGTTGGTGCGATGAATGCGCTCGAAGCCTTCGGCCACAACGGTTTCGACGCCCGCCAGCCGCACGCCCTTGGCCGCCCAGTCGCGGCTGGAGCCTTGGCCGTAATCCGCGCCAGCGACGATGATGAGCGGCTGCCGACGATTCAAATACGTTTCAATCGCTTCCCACATGCGCACCACTTTGCCTTCGGGTTCGATGCGCGCCAGCGAACCGGCTTTGACGCTGCCGTCGGCGTTGCGAACCATCTCGTTCTTCAACGTCGGATTGGCAAACGTTGCGCGCATCGCTGTCAGGTGATCGCCGCGATGGGTGGCGTAGGAATTGAAATCTTCTTCCGGCAAACCCATTTTGTGCAGATACTCGCCCGCCGCAGAATTCATCATGATAGCGTTCGACGGCGAGAGGTGATCGGTGGTGATGTTGTCGGGCAGAATCGCCAGCGGGCGCATGCCTTTGAGCGTGCGCGGATTGGCCGCCAGCGCGCCGACGCCTTCGGTGTCCCAGTACGGCGGACGGCGAATGTAAGTGGATTGCGGCCGCCAATCGTATTGCGGATTGACCTTTGCGTTGTTGTCGGTGCGAGGCGCGAACATCGGTTCATAAACCTGACGAAACATTGCGGGCTGAACACTGGCGTTGACGATGGCGTCGATTTCGTTATCGTCAGGCCAGATGTCTTTCAAGCGCACCGGCTTGCCTTGCGTGTCGATACCCAGCACATCTTGCTCGATGTCGAAACGAATCGTGCCCGCGATGGCGTAAGCGACCACCAACGGCGGCGACGCCAGAAACGCTTGCTTCGCATACGGATGGATGCGGCCATCGAAATTGCGATTGCCGGAAAGCACGGCGGTCGCGTAAAGATCGCGCGCGATGATCTCTTGCTGAATTTTCGGATCGAGCGCGCCGCTCATGCCGTTGCAAGTGGTGCAAGCAAAAGCGACGATGCCGAAGCCGAGGCGCTCCAATTCACCGAGCAGATTCGCTTCTTTCAAATAAAGCGCCACCGCTTTCGAGCCGGGCGCGAGTGATGTTTTAACCCACGGCTTGCGCGTCAAGCCGCGCGCGTTGGCGTTGCGCGCCAAGAGCGCGGCAGCGATGACGTTGCGCGGGTTGCTGGTGTTGGTGCAACTGGTGATGGCCGCGATGATCACCGCGCCGTCGGGCAACAATCCCTTTGCTTCTTCAGCCTGTGCTTTGTTGAGATCGACCGCGATGCCGCGCTCGCGCAGCGCCGAAGTCGGCAAACGGCGATGCGGGTTCGAGGGACCGGCCATGTTGCGCGTGACGGCGGAGAGATCGAATTTCAGCACGCGCTCGTATTGCGCGGCGGCAAGATCGCTTGCCCAGAAGCCTGCCGTCTTGGCGTAGTTCTCGACCCGTTTGATTTGCGCATCGTCGCGTCCGGTGAGTTTGAGATAGGCGAGCGTTTGTTCGTCGATGTAAAACAGCGCTGCCGTCGCGCCGTACTCCGGGCACATGTTCGAGATGGTGGCGCGGTCGCCGATCGACAAACTCGCCGCGCCTTCGCCGTAGAACTCGACATAAGCGCCGACGACTTTTTCCTTGCGCAGAAATTCGGTCAGCGCCAATACGATGTCGGTGGCGGTGATGCCGGGTTGACGATGACCGCTCAACTCGACGCCGACGATGTCGGGCAAGCGCATCCACGAAGCGCGACCGAGCATCACGTTTTCCGCTTCGAGTCCGCCGACGCCGACGGCGATCACGCCGAGCGCATCGACGTGCGGCGTGTGGCTGTCGGTGCCGACGCAAGTGTCGGGAAACGCTACGCCGTCGCGCACATAAATCACCGGCGACATTTTTTCCAGATTGATCTGGTGCATGATGCCGTTGCCCGCCGGAATCACGTCCACGTTATCGAAAGCGTGTTTCGTCCACTCGATGAAATGAAAACGATCTTCGTTGCGACGATCTTCGATGGCGCGATTCTTGGCGAAAGCGTCAGAATCGAAGCCGCCGCATTCGACAGCCAGCGAATGATCGACGATGAGTTGCACCGGCACGACCGGATTCACCGCCGCCGGATCGCCGCCCTGCGCCGCGATGGCGTCGCGCAGTCCGGCCAAATCCACCAGCGCGGTTTGCCCGAGAATGTCGTGACACACCACGCGCACCGGGAACCACGGAAAGTCCAGATCACGGCGGCGCGCTATCAGTTGCGTCAGATAGTCATTCAAATGCGCCGGATCGGCGCAACGCACGAGATTTTCGGCATGCACGCGAGCGGTGTAGGGCAGCTTGCTCCACGCG
>JAITBX010000081.1 GCA_031283405.1 Burkholderiales bacterium
CCAACGCTTCATCGTCGGTGATCCCGACATACTCGGCGCGACCGCTAACGTGCAGATGCGAATGCTGCGCGCCGACGCCGGGGTAATCGAGTCCGGCTGAAATCGAATGCGACTCCGAAATCTGACCGTGCTCATCTTGCAACACATAGCTGTAACTGCCGTGCAGAATACCGGGGCGTCCCTTCTGCAAAGTGGCGCCGTGTTTGTTCGTGTGCAAGCCGCGCCCCGCCGGTTCAGCGCCGATCAAGCGCACTTCTTTGTCGTCGATGAAATCGGCGAACAAACCGATGGCGTTGGAACCGCCGCCGACGCAAGCGATGGCCGCGTCGGGCAGCCGCCCTTCCCGCTCCAGAATCTGCGCTTTCGCTTCGCGTCCGATCACGCGCTGAAACTCGCGCACGATCGTCGGAAACGGATGCGGCCCCGCCGCTGTGCCCAGAAGATAGTGGGTGTCGGCGTAACTTGCCGACCAATCGCGCAACGCTTCGTTGACCGCGTCTTTCAAGGTGCCGCTGCCGGTTTCCACCGGCACGACTTCAGCTCCCATCAAGCGCATCCGAAACACATTGAGCGCTTGCCGTTTCATGTCCTTGTCGCCCATGTAAACGCGCGTTTTCATTTTGAACAACGCGCCGACTAGCGCCGTCGCCACACCGTGTTGCCCCGCGCCGGTTTCGGCAATCAATCGCGTCTTGCCCATTCGCTTCGCCAACAACGCTTGCCCGATCACCTGATTCGTTTTGTGCGCGCCGCCGTGCAACAAGTCCTCGCGTTTCAGATACATCGTCGTCTTCGTTCCCGCCGTCAAATTGCGGCAACGGTACAACGGCGTCTCGCGGCCGGCGTACTCTTTGAGCAAAGATTCAAGTTCTCTCTGAAATGCCGGATCGTGTTGCGCTTCCTCGAAAGCGCGCGCCAATTCCCGCAGCGTCGGCGCCAGAATTTCCGGCACGAACATGCCGCCGAAAGCGCCGAACGCTCCTTGCTTGATATTCAGCGCCGTCGGCGCGGAAGAAACTGTGTTCATAAACTCCCTCGCAAACGAGAAAACAAACATTGTATCGCCGCCGTGTCTTTCTGCCCCGGCGACGACTCGACGCCGGAATTGACATCGACGGCGCAACACTCCAAACGATGCGCCTTTTGCACATTCTCCGGCGTCACGCCGCCGGCAATAATCATCCGCGACAACAACGATTCCGGCAACTGTTTCAACAACACCCAATCGAAACGATCGCCAACGCCGCCGCGTATCGAAGGATGAAAAGCATCGAGCAACAAACGATCCGCGCCCGTCTCTTTCAACAACATCTCCACCGACGGCATCATTTCTCCGACCCGCACGGCTTTCCAGATTTCGCATCCGCTCGGCAACGCGCGCCGTAATTTGTTAATAGTCTCCGCCGATTCCTCGCCGTGCAACTGAGCCGCCGCAAAATGCAATTCATGTGCAAGCCGCGCAATTTTCTCCGGCGCATCGTTGACAAAAACGCCGACCATCGGCAGCGGCGACGCGCTGGCAATCTCTCGCGCTTTCGTTTCGCTCACGCAACGCGGCGATTCCGGTGCGAAAATCATTCCACCCCAAGATGCGCCTGCTTCATAAGCAGCGCGCGCCGCTTCGGCGCTCGTCAGCCCGCAGATTTTGACGCGGCCAAAAATGAGCGAACGCACCGCCAGATCAAGCCGCGCTTCTTTCATCAAACGGCTGCCGACGAGAAAAGCATCGACCACCTCACCGAGTTCGTCGATGTCGGCGCGGCTTTTGATGCCCGATTCGCTGACGATCGCTCGCTCGTTCAAACTGTCGCGCGGAATTTTCGCTGCCAGTTTGCGCGTCGTCGTCAAATCCACTTTCATCGTTTTCAAATCGCGATTGTTGATGCCGATGACGCGAGCTTCGAGTTTTAGCGCTCTGATCAATTCTTCTTCGTCGTGTACTTCCGTCAATACCTCCATCGCCAACGCTTTCGCCGCTTCCGCGCAACGCCGATACGTCGCATCGTCCTGCACCGACAACATCAGCAACACCGCGTCGGCGCCGTGAGCGCGCGCTTCAAACACTTGATACGGATCGACGATGAAATCCTTGCACAGAATCGGTTGCGGCAAAGCGGCGCGCGCGATTTCGAGATTGGCGAAGCTGCCCTGAAAGAAAGGTTCGTCGGTCAACACCGACACGGCGTCGGCAAAGCCGCGATAAACTTCGACAATTTTTTTCATGTCGAAATCAGGGCGAATCAATCCTTCCGACGGCGACGCTTTTTTGCATTCGAGAATAAAACGCAAACCGGGCTGCTTCAACGCTTCGGCAAACCGTCGCGTCGTCGGTTCGGCCAGCCTTTCTAAAACGGCGAGCGGCGTTTGTGCCATTCGCGCCGCCACATCGCGGCATTTGCGTTCGACGATGTCAACGAGAACTGGCATGAAGGTCTCCGTGCGGCTTTTCCATTCCTTCTTCCAACTGCTGCGACAATCGCGCCATCGTTTGCAACCGTTCGAGCGCCTTGCCGCTCTCTATAATGCTCATCGACAACTCGAATCCGTGCTTGAACGAATCGACTTGCCCGCCCAACGCCAACAACGCGCCGGCGTTGACCGAAATCGCCGCTGCGTGCGCTTCGTCGCCGCGCCCGCCCAGCACCGAGCGAATCGCTTCTTCATTTTCTTCTGGCGAGCCGCCGACAATCGACGACAGCGGAAACTTGCGTACGCCGAAATCGTTCGTCGTGAAATGATGTGTCGTGATCTCGCCGTCTGCCCGCAACTCGGCGGCGTTGGTTTCGCCGTGTACCGCAATTTCATCAAGCCCCAAACCGTTTACCACTAGCGCGCGCTCGCAACCCAAAAGTTTCAGCGTGTCCGCCACCAATGTGCACAAAGTGTAATCGTAAACGCCGACCAGCATGATCGGCGGGCGCGCGGGGTTCACCAGCGGTCCCAGCAGATTGAACATCGTTCGCGTCGCCAGCACTTTGCGAACCGGCATCGCGTGACGAATCCCTTTATGGTAATGCGGCGCGAAAAGAAAAGTGACGCCGATGTCGTCGAGCAACTTGCGCGCCGTCGCCGGCTCCATATCGAGCTTGACGCCGAAACGTTCAAGCAGATCCGCCGCGCCACAGCGCGACGACGCGGCGCGGTTGCCGTGCTTGGCGACCGGCAAGCCCGCTTCCGCCGCAACGAACGCCGCCGCTGTCGAAATGTTGATAGTGCTGGAGCCGTCGCCGCCGGTGCCGACGATATCGGCAAAGCGATAATCGGGGCGCGGAAATTCGCGCGCGCCTTCGCGCAACGCTTGCGCTGCGCCGGCGATTTCTTCGGAAGTTTCGCCGCGCAATTTCATCGCCACCAGCAACGCGGCGATTTCCACGTCGCCGGCTTCGCCGCGAATCACGGCATCGAACAACGTGCGGCTTTCCTCGCGGTCGAGACGACCGCCCGTTAACAACTTGCTTAAAATACGATCCATTATGCTCTCCTTAAATTTTCGTATTGCGCCAACGCCAGTTTGAAAACGTTGCTCAAAATGGTTTGCCCGTAAGTCGTCAGAATCGACTCAGGATGAAATTGCACGCCGTAAACCGGCAACGAACGATGCGCCAGCGCCATAACCAGGCTGTCGTCCTCCGCACCCGCCGCGATAGTGACAAGCGATTCCGGCAAACGGTGCACCGCCAGCGAGTGATAACGTCCGACTTCAAAAGTTTCCGGCATTCCCGAAAACAGCGGATGTCCATTGTGTTTGATGCGCGATTTTTTGCCGTGAACGATAGCGCCGGCAGCGCCGACTTTTCCGCCAAACGCTTCGGCCATCGCCTGATGCCCCAGACACACGCCGAACAACGGCACTTGTCCGGCGGCTTTTTGAATCAACTCAATCATGCAACCGGCTTCGCGCGGCGTCCCCGGCCCCGGCGACAACACAATCAACGCCGAGCGCTTGTCGCGCGCGATGCGCAACGCTGCATCGGCGCCGACATCGTTGCGATACACTTCAACGTCAGCGCCGAGTTGCGAAAGCGCGTCAACCAGATTGAAAGTGAACGAATCGAAATTGTCGATGAACAAAATATTCGGCTTCTTCATGATGCGCTCCCTTGCTTCGCTAGTGTTTTGGTTTTCGTTTCCGCCAATGTGATGGCTTTCAAAACCGCCGCTGCCTTGCGTCGCGTTTCATCGGCTTCCAACAACGGGATCGAATCATGCACGATGCCCGCGCCCGCCCGAACGCGAGCGATGCCGTCGCGCACCAGCGCCGCCCGTATCACGATGGCCGTGTCGAAACTGCCGTCGCCGCGAAGATAACCGATCGCGCCGCCGTAATGGCCGCGCCGTCCGCCTTCGTACTGACGCAACAACTGCATCGCCTTGATCTTCGGCGCGCCGGTCAGCGTCCCCATGTTCATACTCGCCTGATAAGCGTGCAACGCATTGAGTCCGTCGCGCAATTCGCCATGCACGCACGACACCAGGTGCATCACATGCGAGTAGCGCACGGCGTGCATCAAATCGGTGACGTAGCGCGTTCCCGGCTTGGACACGCGCGCCACATCGTTGCGCGCCAGATCGACCAGCATCATGTGTTCGGCAGTTTCTTTTTCATCAAGCCGCAACTCAGCTTCGATGCGGCCATCGAGATCGACATCGAGGCTGCCGTCGTCACGAAAACCGCGGCGGCACGTTCCGGCAATCGGCGAAATCTCGATGCGGTTTGTTGCGCCGTCAACTTTCACCGCCGATTCCGGCGACGCGCCGAACAATGTAAATTCGCTGCCGCGCAGATAAAACAGATACGGGCTGGGATTCAACACCCGCAATTCGCGGTAAGCCGCGAACGGATCATTGCACGGCGCCGAAAATGTGCGCGACAACACGATTTGAAAAACGTCGCCGCAAACGATGTGTTCTTTCAGCGCTTTGACGCCTGCCGCAAACGTTGCGTCGTCCATATCCGTTTCAGCCGCTTCCGCCGTCACCGATTCATCAACGCGACTCTGCGGCATCGTCGCCGCCGAATGCGACAACGACTGCTCGATGTCGGCAAGCGCCATGTCGGCTTCGTTCTGCGCTTTATCGCTGTCGTCGGCGACATAAGTGCAAGCCAGCAACGAACCGGCAGCAGTCAAGTGATCGAACACGACGATTTGATCGGCGAGATAAAAAATATAATCGGGAAACTTGCTGCCCGCTGTTGTTTTCGGCAACGGCTCGAATTGATCGACCAGATCGTAAGCAAACACGCCGGCGAGAAACACCGCTTCCGGCATCGACGGCAATGCCGCGCGCAACAACGCCGCCAAATCGCGCAACACCGTCAGCGACGACTCCGAGCGCAAACGTTCCTCTTCCGATTTTTTGCTGCCCTCGGTTTGATAAACCGGCACGCACAAACGCAACACGTTTTCTTCACGGCGCGGCGAGAAGCGCGCAAAATGTTCTTCCAGAATCGGCAGCAACGCGATGCCTTGCGCGTTTAACGCAGTCAACGTCACCTCGGCGCCGCGACACTCGATCGACAACGCGCTCGACACCACCAGCAAACTTTTCTGCGTTTTTCGGCTCGACGGTTCCGCCGACTCCAGCAAGATCGTGTGCGGCCTCTTGCCGTCGTCGGTCAGCCACGCGAATAACGCCAGCGGTTCGGGAACGCTGCGCAACGGTCGCCGTGACGCGCGCGCATTCGCCAGAAGTTTGGGAATCTTCGCTGCATTCATGATTTCATTATCCTCATCGTGGTTCTCCTCGTTTCGTTTTCTCTCCGAGCGCGAGCCACTAAAAAGCCCGCGCTCGGCGGGCTTTTTCATTCGTTCACTTCAATCCATCATTCAGTCATTCAATGCGCACACGGGCAGCCCGCCCCCGGAAACAGAGCAGCGCCACCAACCTGTGTTGGCGATCACGAGTGTGGACAAAGCAAATATATTCATAACGGGTGAAGGTTAACGGCTTCGGGCATTCTTGTCAACAGGGCAAGCAAACAGGCGACTGTATTTTTCAGCCGGTGTGGTTTTTTGGCTTCTTGCGATAGCATTCATTATCGCGCTTCGGGCGCCCCTCCGAGATAGAACCGTAGCAAGCGGCAAGAAAATTCCCCTCCCGTGGAGAAGTGGACGCCCTGAGCTTGTCGAAGGGCGGACGGGGCGGCCAAACGAGGGTGGGCAAAGCTCGTGTAGGATGCGCTACGCTTCATCTCAGTCCACGGATTTGTTGCGTGACGCTGAAGGCGGCATCCACCCCTCATACTCCATATAATTGCCCGTCCACCAGCCGTAGCCTTCGCTCGGCGCGTGCGGCGAGGTCGGGGTCGTGGGTGACGATCACCAGCGCGGTGCCGATTTCGGCGTTGAGTTCAAGCATCAAATCGAACACTTGATGCGCGGTGTTGCGATCGAGATTGCCGGTCGGCTCGTCGGCCAGTACACAGCGCGGCTGCGTCACCAGCGCCCGCGCCAGCGCCACGCGCTGCCGCTCGCCGCCGGAAAGTTCGCCCGGCAAGTGCGCAACGCGCTGCGCCAAGCCGACGCGCCCCAACATCGCGCGCGCCGCTTCGTGCGCTTCGCGGCGATGGTTCCGCCGAATGATGAGCGGCATCGCCACATTTTCCAGCGCGCTAAATTCGGGCAGCAGATGATGAAATTGATAAACGAAACCAAGCGTTCGATTGCGCACCTGGCCGCGCTCGGCTTCCGGCATCGTCGAGAAATCACGTCCGCCGAGCAACACCTGGCCGCCGGTCGGCGTGTCCAGTCCGCCGAGCAAATGCAGCAGCGTGCTTTTCCCCGAACCCGAACTGCCGATGATCGCCACGCATTCGCCCGCCGCAATGTCCAAATCAACATCGGCTAATACCGGCACATGCAGCGCGCCGCTCACATAGGTTTTGGCGAGATGGCGCGACGACAGCACGGGCGTCGCATCATTCGGGCGACCACAGGTCGCCCCTACGTCGTTTATGTTGTTCATAACGTCCGCTCGCTCACTCATACCGCAACGCCGCCGCCGGATTCACCCGCGCCGCTTTCCACGCCGGATAAACCGTTGCCGCTAGCGCGAAGAAAAGCGCCGTCGCCGCTACCGCAATCACGTCGCCGCTTTGCAAATCGGAGGGCAATTCGCTGATGTAATAAACCGACTTGTCCAGAAATTGAACACCGAACAATCGCTCAATCGCCGGCACCACAACATCGATGTTGAGCGCCAACGCGATACCTCCGACAACGCCGATCACGGTGCCGATCAAGCCGACCAGCGCGCCCTGAAAAATGAAAATGCCGAGGATGGACGACGGCGAAGAACCGAGCGTGCGCAGAATCGCAATGTCGGCCTGCTTCTCGGTCACCACCATGACTTGCGCCGAAATAATGTTGAACGCCGCCACGATCATAATCATGACCAGAAGCAAAAACATCATGCGCTTCTCGATTTGCACGGCACGGAAAAAATTGGCGTGACTGCGCGTCCAATCGTTCACCTCCAGCGAAGGCGGCAACTGCGCGGCGATTTGTCTGCCGATCGTTGACGCCTGCAACAAATCATCGACCTTGAGCCGCACGCCGGAAACGCCGTTCATCCGATACAAACGTTGCGCGTCTTCGATGTTGATGAACGCGAGGCCGCTGTCGAATTCATACATGCCGATATCGAAAACGCCGACGACTTTGAACGAACGCAAGCGCGGCATCGTTCCCGCCGGCGTCGCCAGTCCTTGCGGAATGATAACCACCACGTCGTCGCCCATGCCGGCGCCCAGCATTCGCGCTTGGTCAAGCCCCAGCACGATGCCGTAACTCCCCTGCGTCAAATCGCTGAAGCGGCCGGCGCGCATGTGCGTGCCGATGTCGGCCACCGTGTCTTCGCTCGCCGGATCGACGCCGCGCAGCATTGAGCCGCGGCTGGCGCCGTCGAACGACAGCATCGCCTGCCCCATCACATACGGCGCTTGAGCGAGCACATGCGGATTTTGTCCGGCGATTTTTTCGGTTCCCTTCCAGTTCGCCAAATCGGGATAGGCGCGAATTTCGATGTGCGACACTACCGAAAGAATGCGCGTGCGCAATTCTTTCTGAAATCCGTTCATCACCGACAACACAACGATCAACGTCGCCACCGCGAGCGCCACGCCAAGAATGGAAAACGCCGAAAAAACCGACACGAACGCCGCGCCTTTGCGCGAGCGCGTGTAACGCAGCCCGATCAGAAATTCGTAAGGCGTGGCCATGAGCACTACGCTTGCCAGTCGATAACGCGACGGCTGGCAGTGAAAGGTTTGACTTCCTCGTTGCCGAACGCCGTGTGCAACGGATGTTTCTGATAAACGGCCAGCGCTTCCAAGTCGTCGAGTTCAGCATAAAGCGCGATGTCGCCCGCAGCGGGATCAATCGGCAAACCGTCGATCACTTCGAGATGCCGCAGCCCGGGAATTTGCCCGACCAAGGCTTCGGCGCGCGGCGTCAACGAAGCCAACCGCGTTGCTTTGTCTTCCGGCGCTTTCAAAGTCCAAACGACGAGATGCTTTATCATGATGTTTCCCGGCAGAATCAATTTTGTATTATCGCACGCTTTGCAATTTTTGTGAGTGTGAGTTGGCCGACGTATGAAATTTCTCCCTTCCCCTCTGGGGAAGGGTTGTGGTAGGAGCTGCAATGTGTCGATGAATCAAATTTTTTCAATATTGAATGCCTCCATCCCAACCTTCCCCCAAAGGGGGAAGGAGTAAATTGCGCAATGCAAAGAAATCAAAACCTCTTTAGCAGTAAAATCCTCTCCATGAACAACGCCCGCTCTCCCTCCGCATCAACGCTCCTGAAACGCCGCCCCGTTCCCGCTCTCGCGCAACAATGTCTGACGGCTGCCGGCATCGACCCTGTGCTCGCCCGCATTTTCGCCGCGCGCAGCGTCACGCATCCCGATGAACTCGCTCTCTCTCTGAAAAATTTGCCGTCCGTCGATCAAATGAAAGGCGCGACAGAAGCGGCGGCGCGATTGGCGCAAGCGATTGAACAAAAAGAACGTATCGTCGTTATCGCCGACTACGATGTTGACGGCGCCACCGCTTGCGCCGTCGCGTTGCGCGGCCTCTCTTCGATGGGCGGCTGCGTTGATTTTCTGGTGCCCAACCGGCTCGAACACGGTTATGGTTTGACGCCGGACATCGTTGCGCTCGCCGCAAAAATGCAGCCGCGCATTTTGCTCACCGTCGATAACGGCATCGCCAGCGTTGACGGCGTGCGCGCCGCAGCGAGCCTCGACATCGACGTCATCATCACCGATCACCACTTGTCCGCCGCGCAGTTGCCCGAACCGGCGATCATCGTCAACCCGAATCAACCAGGCTGCGCTTTCCCCTCCAAACATCTGGCCGGCGTCGGCGTGATGTTTTATGTGTTGATTGCGTTGCGCTCGCTGTTGCGCGAACGCGGCGTTCTCACCGACGCCGCTTCGCCCAATCTCGCTGCCATGCTCGACCTTGTGGCGCTGGGCACCGTCGCCGATGTCGTTCCCCTCGATCACATCAATCGCATTCTCGTCGATCAAGGTTTGCGCCGCATTCGTGCGGGGCAAGCGGCTACCGGCGTGCGCGCCTTGTTTGAAGTGGCGCGCCGCTCACCCGCCACGGCGCACACCTTTGATCTTGGCTTTGCGATTGGTCCGCGCCTCAACGCCGCCGGTCGCCTCGCCGACATGGCGCTCGGTGTTCGCTGTTTGCTGGCGGACGATTGGGAAATCGCGTTGCCTTTCGCGCAAGAACTCGATGAACTCAATCGGGCGCGGCGCGAAGTCGAAGCCGGCATTCAACAAGAAGCCCTCGACGCGCTGCAACAAGGCATCGCCAGCCTCGACGATTACGGTCGCTACACCATTTGCCTTGCCCACCCCGACTGGCATCCGGGCGTAATCGGCATCGTCGCCTCGCACCTCAAAGATCGCTTTCATCGCGCTACTATCGTGTTCGGCAACGCCAGTGAAAACTCGGCAGAGAATGAACTGCGCGGCTCCGGTCGCTCCGTGGCCGGTTTGCATCTGCGCGATGCGCTCGACCTCATCACCAAACGCGCGCCGCATCTTATTCGCAAATTCGGCGGGCACGCGATGGCGGCAGGATTGACGCTGCACGAAAACGCGCTGCCGGAATTCATCGAACACTTCGAGCGCGTGGCGCGCGAATGGCTCACGTCGGCGCAACTCGATCGCGTCGTCGAAACCGACGGCGCGCTCGGCGCCAACGATTTCACTCTTGCGCTGGCGCAAACCTTGCGCGAACAAGTGTGGGGACAAGGATTTCCGGCGCCGAGCTTCGACGGCGAATTCATCGTCGAGCGACAAACCGTCGTCGGCGAGAAACATTCAAAATTGTTGCTGCGCGATCAAAATCAAACCTTCGACGCCATCCTGTTTCAACACACCGACCCGCTGCCGCAACGAATCCGCGCCGCCTACCGCCTCGACATCAACGAATACCGAGGAATGCAATCACTGCAACTGGTTGTCGAACATTGGGAAGGCGCTGAAACGTAGAGGCGCGGTATGCCGTTCCCTTCGTAGGGGCGAACTGTGCTCACCCGCTCATACAAAACGGAGAGGAGTAAGCGCGAAGCACATAAGTTGCAAATGAGCGCAGAGATCGTAGGGTGAATAAACCGCGAAGCAGCGTCATCCACCGTTTTTATTTATCGGCGGATAACGGCCTGCGGCCTTACCCAAGAAACAAGAAGGTTTCCATCCGGGAACGATTGATGGAAATCCCGAAAAATATTCTTCGTATCGCTTTCTAGTGATATCTGCGCCGCTTCCCACCGGAAAGCGCATTGCAAGCCCCAACCACATCTCAGCCTCTCTTCATCAGCGTTTTTGCCTCACTTTGCGCTTCCACATTTCAACACGTCAACCGTCGCGGAGAGCAACTGCGCCACGTACCGTGCGATCAAGTCGATTTCGAGGTTGACGGCATCGCCAACTTTCAACGATGAAAATGTTGTCGCGGCGAACGTGTGCGGAATCAGGTTGATCGACACACGGTTACCGACAACGGTATTGACTGTCAGGCTGACGCCATTCACGGTCAACGATCCTTTCGGCGCGATGAAGCGCATCAACGTTTCCGGCGCTTCGATTTCAAGAAGATAATTGCGCTCCGCGTTTTCTTCGCCAAGCGCCGCATCAAGCACTTTCAGTTGCGCGATACGGCCAACACCGTCAACGTGACCGCTCACCAGATGGCCGCCGAGCCGGTCGGACAAGCGCATCGCTTTTTCCATGTTGACGCGCCCGCCTTTTGGAAATCCGGCGGTGCAACGCAGCGTTTCCGCCGACACATCAAACGCCAGCGTTTGCGTTTTTGTTTCCCACGCGACAACCGTCAAGCAGCAACCGTTGAGTGCGATGCTGTCGCCCAACGCCACGTCGGTCAAATCCAGTTTTGACGCATCGACTTCAAGCGCGACGCCGCCCGCTTTGGGGGTTACGGTTTTGATCGCGCCGACGGCGGTAATGATTCCGGTAAACATTCAACACTCCTTGCGGCAAAGACGAAGGCGCACATCATCGCCGACACGCGCCGCTTCCGCAAAAGAAAAGTCCGCGTAAGCGTCCAATTCATCCAAAGGCGCGGCAAGATCAAACATCGGCAACGCCTGTTGCCCCAGCAGTCTGGGCGCCAGATACACCAGCAGTTCGTCAATAAGTCCCGCTTCAAGCAACGCTCCGTTCAATCGCGCGCCGGCTTCGACGTGCAACTCATTCACTTCCGCTTTCGCCAACATCGCCATCAGCGCGCGCAAATCGTCGCCGCTGTATCTTCCCTCTGCGCCGGTCGCCGACAAATGCAGATGTTTG
>JAITBX010000167.1 GCA_031283405.1 Burkholderiales bacterium
GCACTTCCTATGTGTGCGAGAAAGCCGTCGGCGCTGAAAAGACATGCGATTTTCGTTCGGGACGGACGATCCTGCAACGGGAAATCGCCCGCGAGCAGATGGAAAAATTGTTGAGGGACGGCAAGACCGATTTGCTGCAATTTGTGTCGATGCGTACCAGACGGCCATTCTCGGCGTATCTTGTGGTGCAGCCCGACGGCAAGATCGGTTTTGAATTCGAGCCGCGCGGCGAGGGCGCCGGTACGCGCGGCGCGCGCGCGGCCAAGCCGTTGCGCAGTCTCGGCGCGCATCCCGATGACGGCGCGGCGGTCGAGCTTTACAGCGGACGTTTCGGTCCGTATGTAAAACACAACGGCGTGAATGCCACGGTACTGGCGACGCACAATGTCGAAGCATTGACGCTCGAAGACGCGCTCGGTTTGCTGGCGGCGAAGGAAGACGCCGGCGGCGGCAAACGGGTTGCGAAGAAAACGGCAGTGAAGAAAATGGCAGCGAAGAAAACTGTTGCAAAGAAAACAGCGGTCAAAAAGGTTACTGCCAAAACGGCGGTGAAGAAAACGGTTCGCAAGGCCAAAGCCTGAAAGTAAAAACGCAGAGGAATCATGATGTCTCACAACGAAACCCTGTTTGCGCGCGCGCAGAAAACCATTCCCGCCGGCGTCAATTCGCCGGTGCGGGCGTTCCGTTCGGTCGGCGGCGCGCCGCCGTTTATCGTGCGCGGGGAAGGGGCTTGTCTGTGGGACGCCGATGGCCGCAAATACATCGATTACGTCGGCTCGTGGGGGCCGCTGATCGTCGGCCACGCGCATCCCGACGTGTTGCGCGCAGTGAGCGAGAAAGCGCGTGACGGGTTGTCGTTCGGCGCGCCGACCGAAATCGAAATCGAGATGGCCGAATATCTGTGCCGCCGGTTGCCGTCGATGGAAATGGTGCGGCTGGTGTCGTCGGGAACCGAGGCGACGATGTCGGCGCTGCGGCTGGCGCGCGGGTACACAGGGCGCGCCAAGATTGTCAAGTTTGAAGGTTGCTACCACGGCCACAGCGACGGCTTGCTGGTGAAAGCCGGATCGGGCTTGCTGACCTTCGGGCAGCCGTCGTCGGCGGGTGTGCCGCCGTCGATTACACAGGATACGATGGTGCTGCCGTACAACGATCTTGCCGCCGTTGCCGCGGCGTTCAAGGAAGCGCCCGAAGCGATTGCCGCCGTGATCGTCGAACCGGTTGCCGGTAATATGAACATGGTCAAGCCGAAAGCCGGTTTTCTCGAAGGCTTGCGGGCGCTGTGCGATCAATATGGCGCGGTGCTGATTTTCGACGAAGTGATGACGGGTTTCCGCGTTCATCATCAGAGCGCGGAGGGGTTGTACGGCATTACGCCTGACATGACGACGCTGGGCAAAGTGATCGGCGGCGGTATGCCGGTGGCGGCGTTCGGCGGCAAGCGGGCGATCATGGAATGTATTGCGCCGCTGGGACCGGTCTATCAGGCGGGAACGCTGTCCGGCAATCCGGTGGCGGTGGCGGCGGGGCTGGCGACGTTGGCGCTGACCGAAGCGCCCGGGTTCTACGAAAAACTTGCGGCAATGGCGCAGGCGTTGACAAAGGGATTGCAGGAAGCGGCGAAAGCTGCGGGTATCGCGTTTTCGGCAACATCGGAAGGCGGCATGTTCGGATTGTATTTCGCCGATCAAGTACCAGGGAGCTATGCGGAAGTGATGGGGTGCGATGTCGAACGTTTCAACCGTTTCTTTCACGGCATGCTGAACGAAGGCGTTTATTTTGCGCCGTCGGCGTTTGAGGCGGGGTTTGTGTCGTCGGCGCATCAGCCCGCCGACATTGAGGCAACCATCGCGGCGGCGAAAAAAGTTTTCGCGGCGATCGGGTAGCCGAGAGAGCATCCTGAAGTGTTACGCCTTTGTCACGCTCCTTTCGGGACAGCGTGACCTTTGTCACGGGCGGTGAAAATAACGGTACATGGTAAACGGTGCTTCGTGCTATGATCAAAAGCTAACAAAACCTTTTAATGCGGGTACTGACGTGGATGCCAAAGAGGACGCCACAACCATTCTGATACTGCCCCCTTCGTCGCAGGAGCCTTCGGATTCGATGGATGATCCGGAGCCGACTTTGTCGCAAGCGCCGGAAGATGCAGCAACGGAAGCAATGCAGGAAGATCCGGAACCGACGGTGTCGCCGGATATGATGGAGGGCCTTTCAACGGAATGGCCGGATGAGCCGGTGACGAAACCGCTGCCTGAGCAGACGATCGATCCGTGGGCGACGCCGGAGTACGTCTGGCCGGTGCGCGTGTCCCACCCCGACGATTTGCCGCCGGAGTCGGAAGCCAGGCCAGTGCGCGTGGCTGATCTCGAAGCGTTGGAGGCAGAGTCGGAAGTCAGGCCGGTGCGAGTGTCCGATTTCGATGAATTGTCGGCAGAGTCGGCGCCCAGATCGACGTTTGATCCTTTGGCGAAGCCCGAGTCTGAGTCTTGGCTGGCGCGGCTATGGCGGCGATTGACGGGATCGAGCCGTTCGGCGAAGCCGGAGGCGGCGCCGAAACCAACGCCTGAACCAACGCCTGAACCAGCGCCTGAACCAGCGCCTGAAGCAGAGGCGAGGCCTGAGTCTGAAATCAAACAGGTACAGACGCCGGAGCCTGTCGCGGAGGCCGCCGCAGAACCCGTTGCGGAAGTCGTCGCAGAGGAACCTGTCGCGGAGTCTGTTGTTGAAGCAGCAGCGCCCGAACCGCTGTCGGAGCCGCCGCCTGAAACTCAGCCTGAACCGGAGGAAGATATTTGGGCTGAGTTCGATGGACCGTTGACGGAACCCCTGCCTGAACAGTCGCCAGAGGAAGAAGTCTGGCCGGTGCGAGTGCCGGATTTCGATGAATCGTTGCCGGAACCTGCCGCAGAATCTATCGCGGAAGAACTCGTCGCGAAATCTGCGGAACCTGTCGAAGCGCCTGTCGAAGAACTCGCCGCAGAATCTGTTGCGGAATCTGTTGTGGCGCCTATCGCGGAACCCGTGGTCGAAACAGCGCCCGAGTTGCCGTCTGAGCCGTTACCCGAGCCGTCGCCCGAACCGACGCTGACTTTGCCTCCCGAATCCGCGTCGGAGCAAAAATCGCCGGAGAAGTTGCTGGGCGAGGCGCTGATCAAGCGCGGCAAGCTCGACCCGCTGGCGCTGGAGCGCGCGCAGCGCTTGTATCAGGACACGCCCAAGGAGAAATTTGCCAATCTGCTGATTACGCTGGGGCTGGTCGCGCCGATCGACATCGCCGAAGCGCTGGTGGAACTGTACGACGCGCCGCTGGTGCGCGCGGATCAGTTCCCGGAGTTGCCGATTCTCGAAGAGCGGATTTCGCCGCGCTTTTTGCGCGAAGCCAAAGTTTTGCCGCTGCATGAAGGCGAAGAGGAATTGACGCTGGCGATGGTTGACCCGGGCGACACGTTTACCGTCGAAGCGTTCACGATGGCGACCGGCAAACGCATCGTGTCGCGAGTGGCGTTGCCGTCGGAAATCGAAACGGCGCTGGAACGTTTGTATGGGGCAGGCCGCTCGGCGGTCGGCCAGATCGTCGGCGACATCGGTATCGAAACCGACGAATTCGGGTTGAACGCCGATGTGCAGCAGTTGAAAGATTTGGCGTCGGAAGCGCCGGTGATTCGCTTGGTGTCGCTCATCATCACCAACGCACTGTCGATGCGCGCTTCCGATATTCACATCGAGCCGTTTGAAGATCGTTTGATTGTTCGCTACCGGATCGACGGCGTGCTGCATGAAATCGAATCGCCGCCCAAGCGTTTGTCGGCGGCGGTCATCTCGCGCGTCAAAATCATTGCCAACCTCGACATTGCCGAGCGGCGGTTGCCGCAGGACGGTCGTATCCGGTTGCGTACGCAGGGCAAGGAAATCGACTTGCGGGTATCGACGGTGCCGACGATGCACGGCGAATCGGTGGTGATGCGTATTCTCGACAAAGGCGGCGTGGCGCTCGATTTCCACAAACTCGGTTTTTCCGAGAAAACGCTGAATCGTTTTCTGTCGGCGCTGATGCAGCCGAACGGTATTCTGCTGGTGACCGGGCCGACCGGCTCCGGTAAAACGACAACGCTTTATACGGCGCTCGATCGTCTCAATCGGCCGGATGTCAAGATTCTGACCGTCGAAGACCCGGTCGAATACCAGATGCCCGGGATCAATCAGATTCAGGTCAAACCGCAAATC
>JAITBX010000019.1 GCA_031283405.1 Burkholderiales bacterium
GGCATTGTGCAGGGCGTCGGCTTTCGCCCCTTCGTTCATCGGCTGGCGAGCGATATGGCGTTGATCGGCTGGGTGCAAAACGGCGTCAACGGCGTGACCATTGAAGCCGAAGGCAGCGCGCAACAACTGGACACTTTTGTGCAACGTTTGTTGGCGGAAGCGCCGCGATTGGCGCGCATCGACGAAGTGTTGGCGCAGGAAACCGCACTTGTTTCCGGCGCGCATAGTTTTGAGGTGACGAAGAGCGCGCGCGATGGCGCGCTGGCCACCATGATCGGCCCCGACAGCGCCATTTGCGACGATTGCTTGCGCGAAATGCTGACGCCGAGCGATCGCCGCTATCGTTATCCGTTCATCAACTGTACACATTGCGGGCCACGCTATACGCTGGTGCGCGGGCTGCCCTACGATCGGGCGATGACCAGTATGGCGGCGTTCACACAATGCCCGACGTGTCTGGCCGAATACGTCGACGCGAAACACCGCCGCTTTCATGCCGAGCCTAACGCTTGCCCGCAATGCGGGCCGCAGTTGCAATGGGTCGACGCGAAAGATGGCGAAAGCAAAGGTGATGACGCGGTTGCTGGCTGTGATGCGATCGCCGAAACATTGAAACGCCTTCGACGCGGCGAGATCGTGGCGATCAAGGGCTTGGGCGGTTTTCATTTGGTCTGTGACGCGACATGCGCCGAAGCGGTGGCGGAATTGCGGCGGCGCAAAGCGCGCGATGAAAAGCCGTTTGCGCTGATGGTGTTGAACACGCCATCGGCGCGGCAATGGTGCGATGTGTCGAAAGAAGAAGCGACGTTGTTGGAAAGCGTCGAGCGCCCCATCGTGCTGTTGCAGAAAAAAGCGCATGTCGATGCGGCGCTTGAAGGTATCGCGCCGGATATGAACACGCTGGGATTGATGCTGCCTTATACGCCGCTGCATTATTTGCTGTTTCACGAAGCGCAAGGGCGGCCAACGACGCATGACTGGCTCGAAGAAGCACAGCCGTTGACGCTGGTCATGACTTCGGCCAATCCGGGCGGTGAGCCGCTGGTGATCGGCAACGAAGAAGCGTTGCAGTGTTTGCAAGGCATCGCCGATGGTTGGCTGATGCACGATCGCGTGATCGTTGCGCGTTGCGACGACAGCGTTGTGCGCGCGCCGGAGTTATCGCAAACGCCGTCGCCAACATCACCGCCACCGATGTCGCAACAACCATCGCCGCAATTCATTCGCCGCGCGCGCGGCTACACGCCGCGCGCCATTCGATTGAGCGGCAGCGTTGACGCGTCGCCGGTATTGGCGGTCGGCGGCTATTTCAAAAACACGGTTTGTGTGACGCGCGGCGATGAAGCGTTTTTGTCGCCGCACATCGGCAGCCTCGACAACGCCGCAACATGTCGCGCTTTCGATGAAACGATCGAACATTTGTTGAAGTTGCTCGATGTGACGCCGGCGCGCATTGCGCACGATCTGCATCCCGATTTTTATAGCACGCGAGCCGCTGCGGCATTGGCGCGACGTTTCGATGTGCCGATGATTGCCGTGGCGCATCATCACGCGCACATCGCGGCAGTGATGGCCGAACATCGAATCGACGCTCCGGTGTTGGGGCTGGCGTTTGACGGCACCGGCTTGGGCGATGATGGCGTCGGCAACGTAACCGCATGGGGCGGCGAATTGCTGCATCTCGACAGCGAGCAATGCAAGCGTGTCGGCCATCTGACGCCGTTGCATCTTGCCGGCGGCGATCGGGCGGCGCGCGAGCCGTGGCGAATGGCGGCGAGTGTTTTGGCGCAAACGGGGCGGGCGAGCGACATCGCGCTTCACTTTTCGCAACAACCGGCGGCGGCAACTGTCGCCAATGTGTTGGCGCGTGCGTTGGAAACAGAAACGTCGCATGCACCGTTGACCACCAGTATGGGGCGCTATTTTGACGCAGCGGCGGGAGCGTTGAAAATTTGCGAGCAGATGACTTTCGAGGGACAAGCGGCGATGCGGCTTGAAGGTTTGGCGCATCGTTATCTGAATCAAAAATCCGGCGCTGAATTGCCGAAGGACGCTTCGGCGTATCAAATCAAAGCGAACGGCGAACTCGATCTTTTTCCGTTGGTGCAGCGCTTGTTCGACATCGGTGATGCGATTTACGGCGCGGCGTTGTTTCACGGCACAGTGATTGCCGCCGTGATCGAGTGGGCGGACGCGGCGGCACGACAGCTTGGCCTCGATCAGATCGCGTGCGGCGGCGGTTGTTTCGTCAATGCGTTGTTGTCGCGCGGTGTCGGCGAAGGGTTGCGCACGCGCGGTTATACTGTGCGACAAGCGCAAGCGGCGCCGTCCAACGATGGCGGGCTGAGTTTGGGACAAGCCTGGGCGGCGCAGCGAGTTTGAAAAATGCGGTAAAAAAATGCGGTAAGTTTGAAAAGCGCGCGCCACAAGCAGCGAGTTAGCGCAAATCCATTTCAATGCAGGAGGTTGTGTATGTGTTTGGCGATACCGGTTCGGATCATGGAAAAGAAAGATGATGAGACAGCCATCGTCGAGCTTTCGGGCGTGCGGCATCAAGTGTCGCTGGCGCTGGTCGATGATGCGGCGGTGGGCGATTATGTGATCGTTCACGTCGGCTATGCGTTGTCGAAACTCGATCCGGCAGAAGCGGAAGCAACATTGGCGACGATGCGCGCGGCGGGTCTGGGCGAAGATGCGGCGGCGGAGCTGCGTTCATGAAATACATCGACGAATTTCGTGACGGCGCATTGGCGCAACAACTGGCGCGCGCCATCGCGCGCGAAGCCAAAACAGCGCGTCACTATTATCTGATGGAGTTTTGCGGCGGCCATACGCACGCAATTTCGCGTTACGGATTGATCGACCTGTTGCCGCCGAATGTGCACATGGTGCACGGCCCCGGCTGCCCCGTTTGCGTGTTGCCGATCGGCAGAATCGATAGTGCCATTGAATTGGCGCGCGAACACGGCGCAATGGTTTGCACTTACGCCGACACGATGCGGGTGCCGGCATCGGGCGGTATTTCGCTGATGAAAGCGAAAGCGCTGGGCGCCGACATTCGGATGCTTTATTCGTGCGCCGACACGCTGACGCTGGCGCAGAAATATCCTAGCCGTCAAATCGTTTTCTTTGCGATTGGTTTTGAAACAACGACGCCGCCGACGGCGCTGGTTTTGAAGCAGGCGAAAGCGCTGGGCTTGAAAAATTTCAGCGTCTTTTGCAACCATGTGTTGACGCCGCCGGCGATCACGCATTTATTGACGCTGGCCGAGAAGAGCGACGAAGGCGCGCGTCTCGACGGCTTCATCGGCCCGGCGCATGTTTCAACGGTGATCGGTAGCGCGGCGTATGAGCCGTTCACCGCGCGCTTTCACAAGCCGGTGGTGATTTCCGGCTTTGAGCCGCTCGATGTGATGCAGGCGATTCTGATGTTGGTGCGGCAGTTGAACGAGGGCCGCGCCGAAGTTGAAAACGAATTTACGCGCGCGGTAACGCCGGAGGGCAACGTCAAAGCGAAAGCGTTGATGGCGGAAACGCTGACGTTGCGCGACAGCTTTGAATGGCGCGGCTTGGGCGAGATGCCGAAGAGCGCGTTGCAGATTCGTCCCGATTACCGCGAGTTCGACGCTGAAATTCGTTTCGGACTGACGTACCGCAAAGTGGCGGATCACAAAGCCTGTCAATGCGGCGCGATTCTGCGCGGCGTCAAAACGCCGCGTGATTGCAAAGTGTTCGGCACGGCTTGCACGCCGGACAACCCGCTCGGCTCGTGCATGGTGTCGTCCGAGGGCGCGTGCGCGGCGTATTACACCTATGGACGCTTCCGTGATGTGGAGCGCAACGCGGCAGAGGAGGTCAACATATGAGCGCCGAAAATTCCCAACCCAATTCCATAAAACGCGCCGATTACATTCGACCGCTCGATTTCAAGAACGGGCGTATCGACATGAGTCACGGCAGCGGCGGCCGCGCTTCGGCGCAACTGATCGACGAATTGTTCGCCGAAGCATTCGATAACGATTACTTGCGGCAGTGCAATGATCAGGCGGCGTTCAACGTCGCGGCGGGACGAATGGTGATGTCCACCGACGCACATGTGGTTTCGCCGCTGTTTTTTCCCGGCGGCGACATCGGTTGTTTGTCGGTGCACGGCACGATCAATGATGTGGCAATGGCGGGCGCGCGTCCATTGTATTTGGCGGCGTCGTTCATTCTCGAAGAAGGTTTGCCGCTGGAGAAACTGAAACGCATCGTTGATTCGATGGCGGCGGCGGCGCGGGCGGCGCATGTTCCCATCGTCACCGGCGACACCAAAGTAGTTGAGCAGGGCAAGGGCGACGGCGTTTTCATCACGACCACCGGCATCGGCGTCGTGCCGGCAGGCGTTGATATTCGCGGCGACCGCGCGCGCGCCGGCGATAAAATTCTGGTGAGCGGAACGATCGGCGATCACGGCGTGGCGGTGATGGCGTTGCGCGAAGAACTTTCATTCGAGACGGCCTTGCGCTCCGACACGGCGGCGTTGCATACGCTGGTGGCGGCGATGGTTGAAGAAGTGTCCGACATTCATTGTTTGCGTGACCCGACGCGCGGCGGGTTGGGAACGACGCTGAATGAATTGGCGCGGCAATCGGGTTGCGGGATGGTCATTCACGAGACAGCGTTGCCGGTGCGCCCCGAAGTCAGCGCCGCTTGCGAATTTCTCGGGCTCGATCCGCTGTATGCGGCGAACGAAGGCAAGCTGGTAGTGATCTGCGCGGTGGCGGATGCCGATCGTTTATTGGCAGTGATGCGAAGCCACCCGCTGGGCGCTCAAGCGGCGATCATCGGCGAAGTCATCGAAGATGACCACCATTTTGTGCAGATGAAAACCGCGTTCGGCGGCAGCCGTATCGTTGACTGGCTGACCGGAGAACAATTACCGCGGATTTGTTGACGTTTTCCGTTCTTGCAAGCAGGCAATCGTCGTATGCAAAATTGTTGATCCGGGCGGGAAGAGGCGGGCTTGACACTGTCACCGAAATTCCTGATATACTTATTCTATAAATCATGGCCGGAAGCGCGCGCTTCCGGTCTTTTCTTTTATGTTTTTTCATACTGAGGGTATGATGAAAAAAGTTCCAATGACTGTTGCGGGTGCGACTCAGCTCAAGGCCGAACTTCAGCGGCTGAAAACGGTAGATCGGCCTCATATCATTCAAGCGATTGCCGATGCGCGTTCCAACGGCGACCTTACGGAAAACGCCGATTACGAGGCGGCGCGTGAGCGTCAGGGATTTATTGAAGGCCGCATTATCGAAATCGAAAGCAAGCTGGCAGCGGCGCATGTGATTGACCCGACGACATTGCATGCCGAGGGGCGGGTGGTTTTCGGCGCGACCGTTGATGTTGAAGATATTGAAAGCGGCGACCGCCGAACTTACATCATCGTTGGCGATGACGAGGCGGATATGAAGGTCGGCAAAATTTCCGTGCATTCGCCGGTATCGCGGGCGTTGATCGGCAAAAGCGAGGGCGATCAAGCGGAGGTTCACGCGCCGGCGGGCGTTCGGGTTTACGAAGTGATCGGCGTACGCTACGAATAATTTTTCGGTGATGACAGAAGGCGTGACAAACATACCGTAGCGTTATTTTATTTTTATTCATTCGTTCAGACCAACATGCTCGACATCAATCTTTTCCGTCAGGACCTTGCCGCCGTTGCCGCAGGGCTTGCCAAACGCGGCGTTGCGCTGGACACCGCAACGTTTGAACGCCTCGAAAGCGAGCGCAAAACACTTCAAACGCAAACTCAGGAATTGCAGGCGAAGCGCAACGCGCTTTCCAAACAGATCGGCATTGCCAAAAGCAAACGCGAAGACGCTTCGGCGTTGATGGCGGAAGTCGGCGGGTTGGGCGATACGCTGTCGAAGATGGAAGATTCGCTGGCCGATCTTCAGGCGCAACTACGCGATTTTTTGCTGACCTTGCCCAACCTGACGCACGAAACGACGCCGGCCGGAAGTTCGGAAGCTGATAACATCGAAGTTCGACGCTGGGGAACGCCGCGTCAGTTTGCGTTTGCGCCGCGCGATCATGTCGATATCGGCGAAATGTTGGGCGGTCTGGATTTTGAAATAGCGGCGAAACTGTCCGGCTCGCGTTTTGCGTTTCTGCGCGGCGACATTGCCCGTTTGCATCGGGCGTTGGCACAGTTTATGTTGGACACGCATACGCAACAGCACGGTTATATTGAATGCTGCACGCCGTACATCGTCAACGCCGAAACGTTGATCGGGACGGCGCAACTGCCCAAATTCGAGGCCGATATGTTTTCGGTGAAAAAGGGTAGCGCCGAAGGAGAAGGCGAGGCGCTGTATCTCATTTCCACCTCCGAAATCACGTTGACCAATTCGGTGCGCGGCGAAATACTTCCTGCCGATGCGTTGCCGCTCAAACTGACCGCGCACACGCCGTGTTTTCGTTCGGAAGCGGGCAGCTATGGCAAGGACACTCGCGGCATGATTCGCCAGCATCAATTCGATAAAGTCGAGCTGGTGCAAATCGTTCATCCCGACCAATCGTATGCGGCGCTTGAAACATTGACCGGTCACGCCGAAGCGATTTTGCAAGTGCTGGAACTGCCGTATCGCGTTATTGCGTTGTGTACCGGCGACGTCGGTTTTGCGTCGGCAAAAACCTACGATCTCGAAGTATGGTTGCCGGCGCAGAATACCTACCGCGAGATTTCGTCGTGCTCCAATTGCGAGGCTTTTCAGGCGCGGCGGTTGCTGGCGCGTTTTCGCAACGCGCAAGGCAAGCCGGAGTTTGTGCACACCCTGAACGGCTCCGGCGTCGCCGTCGGTCGCGCATTGGTGGCCGTGCTGGAAAACTATCAACAGGAAGATGGTTCGGTGCAGATACCGAAAGTGTTGCAGAAGTATATGAACGGAGTGACTGAGATCGCGCCGGGAAAAACGCCGGGGAGTTGATGAAACCCGCTTCTCGCTACCCCGAAGTGTGGTGGCGTCGCCAACCATAGGCTCCGCGATAATTGGCCTGCGTGCTTCCGCAAGGGGAGGGGCGATGTCTTTATCCATGCCTCCGCAGAGTTCGCTTCGTTCGCCCCCAACCTGTTTGTTGCTCTTGTGATAGCGTAAAACCGATCTCCGATACCCTCTTGACCGCGCGACAACTTCCGGCTATCTTATCTAATTCGGAAGGTTTGTTTCAGGCGGGCTTTCCGAAGCGGTACGGCGCATCGTCCCCCGTGCGGGCCACAAGCCTCAGCGGTTTTCCCCGGATACGGTGCGCCGGACATCATCACTGCGACGATTACGATCTACCCGATTGCGATTGGCCATGACGACGCTTATCCGAGGCGTTACAACAGCGGTTGCGAAACCGGTGATGGTTGACGGTGTTTCTCGATCAACAGATGGTTCGACAAGAGCAAAGGCAGGAGCTATGCAACTGACGGGTGCAGAAATTATTATCCGTGCGCTTCAGGAAGAGGGCGTGGAATACGTCTTCGGTTATCCGGGCGGATCGGTGCTGAATATTTATGATGCGTTGTGCGCGCAAGACAAGGTTCGCCATGTTCTGGTGCGCCATGAGCAAGGCGCGGCGCATGCGGCGGACGGTTATTCGCGTTCGTCGAAGAAGGTCGGCGTTTGTCTGGTGACGTCGGGGCCGGGGGTGACCAATACGGTGACCGGTATCGCGACGGCGTATATGGATTCGATTCCGATGATCATTATTTCCGGACAGGTTTCGACGCCGTACATCGGGCAGGATGCGTTTCAGGAGTGCGATACGGTCGGCATCACGCGGCCCTGTGTCAAACATAATTTTCTGGTCAAGAACGTCAACGATCTGGCGCTGACGATGAAGAAGGCGTTTTATTTGGCGACCAGCGGCAGACCGGGGCCGGTGCTGATCGACATTCCCAAGGATGTGACGCAGGCGGTGGCGGAGTTTTCTTATCCGAAGACGTTGACGATGCGCTCGTACAATCCGGTTGTCAAAGCGCATCTCGGCCAGACCAAGAAAGCAATGCAGTTGCTGGCGACGGCGGAACGGCCGATGGTCTATATCGGCGGCGGCG
This sequence comes from Burkholderiales bacterium, assembly GCA_031283405.1. GTDB lineage: Bacteria > Pseudomonadota > Gammaproteobacteria > Burkholderiales > Casimicrobiaceae > UBA931. The sequence goes on from JAITBX010000019.1 coordinate 8,087, forward strand.
TGGTGCTCGCCAACGCGGCGGAAGAGTTGACGCAACTGGTGCGTCGCTTGGGCTTTCCATGCACGCAAACGTTGATGGGACTGGGCGGTTTCCCCGGCAGCGATCCGTTATCGACCGGCATGCTCGGCATGCACGGCACGTTTGAATCGAATATGGCGATGCAGCACTGCGATGTGCTGCTGGCGATCGGCGCGCGTTTCGATGACCGCGTGATCGGCAACGTCGAACATTTCTCCGGCCCGCCCGACCGCAAGATCATTCATGTTGACATCGATCCGTCGTCGATTTCCAAGCGCGTTCATGTGGATGTTCCCATTGTCGGGGATGTCGGCGATGTGGTGCGCGAGATGTTGAAGCTGCTGGATGCGTCGCCGAAACCGGAAAACAAGAACGCGCTCGATGCTTGGTGGGCGCAGATCGAAACGTGGCGCGGCAAACACTGCTTGAAGTACAGCACGGCCGGCAAGAAAGTCAAACCGCAGTCGGTGATTGAAACGCTGCATCGGTTGACGCAAGGGAAGGCCATCGTCACGACCGACGTGGGTCAGCATCAGATGTGGACGGCGCAGTATTACAAATTCGATCAGCCTCGGCACCTGATTACTTCCGGCGGTTTGGGAACGATGGGATTCGGCTTGCCGGCGGCGATCGGCGCGTGTCTGGTCAATCCCGGGCGCGACATCATTTGCGTTACCGGCGAAGCGTCGATTCAAATGTGCATTCAGGAATTGTCAACGTGCAAACAGTACCGCTTGCCCATCAAGATCATCAACCTCAACAATGGTTATATGGGGATGGTGCGGCAGTGGCAAGAGTTGTTTTACGGGTCGCGCTATTCCGAATCGTACTTCGATGCCTTGCCCGATTTCGTCAAGCTGGCGGAAGCGCACGGCCACATCGGAATGCGCGTTGACAAGCCCGAAGAAGTGGAACCGGCGCTCAAGGAAGCGTTGGCGATGAAAGACAAGCTCGTCTTTCTCGACATTCACACCGATCCCAAGGAAAACGTTTTCCCGATGGTGCCGGGTGGCAAAGGCTTGACCGAAATGGTGCTGTTCGACGCTCCCTGAGCGTCCCCACCGAGGATGAGATCATGAGACATATTCTTTCCATTTTGATAGAAAACGAAGCCGGCGCGCTGTCGCGTGTCGCCGGCCTTTTTTCGGCGCGCGGCTACAACATCGAATCGTTGACCGTGGCGATCACCGAAGACGCTACCATGTCGCGGATGACGATCATCACGACCGGCTCCGAAGATGTGATCGAGCAAATCACCAAACAACTGAACAAGCTGGTGGAAGTGGTGAAGGTGGTGGACTTGACCGACGGCAGCCACATCGAGCGTGAACTGATGCTGATCAAAGTACGCGCCGCCGGTAAAGACCGCGAGGAGATGAAGCGGATGGCCGACATCTTTCGCGGCAAGATCGTCGATGTCACCGAAAAGAGTTACACCATCGAATTGACCGGCACGTCGTCCAAGCTCGATGCGTTTTTGCAGGCGCTGGAACCCGGCGTGTTGCTGGAAACAGTGCGCACCGGCGCGTCCGGCATCGGTCGCGGCGAACGGATTTTGCGGGTTTGATCAAATTTCAAAAAAGCAGATTGATAAAATTTATTTTTTTCTAGTGAGGAGTTTTCATGAAAGTTTATTACGACAAAGACGCCGACCTCTCGTTAATCAAAAACAAGAAAGTGGCGATCATCGGTTATGGTTCGCAGGGACACGCGCACGCGCTGAACCTGCACGAGTCCGGCATCAAAGTGGTGGTGGGCGCGCGTCAGGATGGCGCGTCGTGGAACAAGGCCAAAAATGCCGGACTGCAAGTCGAGCCGGTCGCCAAGGCGACAGCAAGCGCCGATGTGGTGATGCTGCTGATGCCCGACGAAAACATCGCCGAAGTTTACAAAACCGAAATCGAGCCTAATCTCAAAAAAGGCGCGGCGCTGGCATTCGCGCACGGCTTCAACATTCACTACGGTCAAGTGTCGCCGCGTGAAGATATCGACGTAATCATGATTGCGCCGAAAGCGCCCGGCCACACTGTGCGTTCGACTTACGTCGGCGGCGGCGGCGTGCCGATGCTGATTGCCGTTTATCGTGACGCCACCAAAAAAGCGCGCGATTTGGCGCTGTCTTACGCCGCCGCTATCGGCGGCACCCGCGCCGGCGTGATCGAAACGACATTCAAGGAAGAAACCGAAACCGATTTGTTCGGCGAACAAGCCGTATTGTGCGGCGGTACGGTCGCACTCATCAAAGCGGGATTTGAAACGCTGGTCGAAGCTGGTTACGCGCCGGAGATGGCGTACTTTGAATGCTTGCATGAACTGAAACTGATTGTCGATCTGATTTACGAAGGCGGCATCGGCAACATGAATTACTCAGTGTCGAACAACGCCGAATACGGCGAATATGTTTCCGGCCCGCGCGTCGTCAACGAAGACACCAAAGAAGCGATGCGCTGGATTCTCGACGATATTCAGACCGGCGAATACGCCAAACGTTTCATTCTCGAATACAAGGCTGGCGCGCCGGGCATGATCTCGCGCCGTCGCCTGACGGCGGAG
>JAITBX010000080.1 GCA_031283405.1 Burkholderiales bacterium
CCATCGGATTGGCGGGATCGACCGAAAGATAATCCGCCATCCAACCCAGCCCTGCCCGAATGAGCCGCTTCCTGACCACCTCGGTGTGAACGACGAACACCGGGTTTTTGGCCGGCAGAAAAAGTCCCAACAAAATACCGTCGAGAAACGATTCATGATTGGCGATGATGAGCAAAGGATGACCGGCGCCGGCAAGCGGAATTTCTTTGCCGCCCTGAACTTGCAAACGAAAGAGAATCCGCGCCAGCGCGCGCAGCAAGAAATGAAACACTGCGCGAAACATCGTTTTTGTGGGGCTTGAAGTAATCATGGCTTGACTCGTTGCATCAGGTTGAAAAATGGGCGGCTGTTTTCAAAAGAATACGTTTCTTGAAGAAAGCCGCTTTTCTTGACGATGATGGTAGTGACGCGGTTTGGGCGGGTCAAGCCGCAGAGATCAAGTATCGAAATTTTGTTCTTGGGTGCTTGGGGGGTGATGCCGGCGCAATCCCGTGCATGGGTTGCAGGTGAGTGAAGCGAACCCCAAAGGGTCGATGTTTCAAATGAGAGGAGATACAGGGGCACGGCGCGCCACGCCCCTGTGCTTTCATCTCAATCCTCGTGCGTTGTTTCCACCATCTGCCACGGCTCTTCCTGAACGGTGGCGCGCGGCGGGCGCCCCCGTTTCGGGCGCGGCGCTTCGTCTTCCTGCGGCTCGAATGCCGGAGCCGCGTGGCGGGTTTCCACCAATTCCAATCCGGCGCCGGCGAGATCAGGCGCGAAGGAAGGCGCAGGCGCTTCCGCAGGTTTCTCTGCAACTTTTTCTTTTTGCGGCGCTGTGTTTGAAGCGTCGTCGAAGGAAGTTTCAGGCGCGCGCAAAGGCAGCGATGTTTGCAAGCTGCTTTCGCTTGATTCCTGAACCACGGGCATCAAGGCAACGCCCGTCGTCGGAATGGCGGGCAAGGTAGAAACAGGTTGTGCCGGCGCCGTTTCCGGCTCGACGACGAACTCGGATGTGGGCGTTGCGCCTCCCTGATTCGCGCGCTCTTGATTGCGACCGCGTCCGCGCTCACCGCGACGATTGCGTTTGTTGCCGCGACGCTCGCTGCTTTCTCCGGCCAGCGGCGTTTCGAGTACGGCGCCGGTGATCACCAGAGGCGCTTCTGTTTCCGCAGTTTCCGGTTGCGCAGGTTGTTGCGCGGACTGCTTGCGAAGTTCTCCCTGCGCTTGACGATCTTGCGTTTGGCGGTCTTGCGTTGTCTGGCGGCGGCGCTCGTTGTCTTTGCCTTGCCGTTGTTCGCTGCGCTCGCGTGTGCGCGGCGCGGTTTCCGAGGTTTGCGAAGTTTGTTCACGCGGCGATGTTTTGGCGACGTTGGATTCCCGCTCTTGCCGCTCGCCGTCGCGACGTTGCGAGCGTTCGGCTTTGTTGCCGCGTTCGCGATTTTCATTCTGACGTTTCTGACGTTCGCCGCCATTCTTGTCGTCGCGTTCGCGGCGGTCGTTGCGTCCGCCTCGGCGGTCGTTGCGGTCACGGTCGTTGCGACCGTCACGGCGATGACCGTCCTGACGTTTGCCGGCGCTCTTGACTGGCGCCGCAACTTCCGGTTCTTTCTTGAACCACGCGATGATGCGCGAGAATAACGAAGGTTCGTCGCGCGCGATTTCTTTCGGCATCGGCGGCGCGACGGCCGGCGTGATGCCCTTGACGACGGCTTCCTGACGCGGCTCTTTGGCCTCTTCTTTTCGCTCTCTAACGATGTCCGGTTCTTGCGGCTTTTCGGCAAGCTCGAACGAGGCGGGCATGCCTTCACCGCTATTCAGATCATCGTGACGCAAGCGCTCGACCGAGAAGTTCGGCGTTTCGAGATGGCGGTTCGGCACCAGCAACACATTGACGTGAAAGCGCGCTTCGATGGCGAACACATCATTGCGTTTTTCGTTGAGCAGGAAAGTGGCGACTTCAACCGGCACTTGCGCGACGATTTGCGCCGTGTTGTCTTTCATCGCTTCTTCCTGCACGATGCGCAGGATGTGCAACGCCGTCGATTCGGTGCCGCGAATATGGCCGATGCCGTGACAGCGCGGGCAGGGCATGTGCGCCGATTCGGCCAGCGCCGGACGCAGCCGCTGCCGCGACAGTTCAAGCAAACCGAAACGCGATATTTTGCTGATTTGCACGCGGGCGCGGTCGTAACGCAACGCTTCGTGCAGACGGTCTTCGACGGCGCGTTGATTCTTTGGACTTTCCATGTCGATGAAGTCGATCACGATCAATCCGCCCAAGTCGCGCAAGCGCAACTGGCGGGCGATTTCGTCAACCGCTTCGAGATTGGTTTGCGCGGCGGTGGCTTCGATGTCGGCGCCGCGCGTGGCGCGCGCCGAGTTGACGTCCACCGCGACCAGCGCTTCGGTGTGGTCGATAACGATCGCGCCGCCGGAAGGCAACGGCACTTCGCGTCCATAAGCGGTTTCGATTTGATGCTCAATCTGGAAACGCGAAAACAGCGGCACATCGTCGTGGTAGAGCTTCACGCAATTCACGTTGTTGGGCATCACATGGCTCATGAATTGCTGCGCTTGTTCAAAAACTGCTTCGGTGTCGATCAGAATTTCGCCGATGTCGGGGTGAAAGTAATCGCGGATGGCGCGAATCACCAGCGACGATTCCTGATAAATCAGATACGCGCCTTTCTGCAACTTGGCGGCGCCTTCGATGGCGCTCCACAGTTGCATCAGATAATTGAGGTCCCATTGCAGTTCTTCCTGCGAACGGCCGATGCCGGCGGTGCGGGCGATGGTGCTCATGCCGCGCGGCACATCGAGTTGAGTCAAGGTTTCGCGCAACTCGTTGCGTTCTTCGCCTTCGATGCGGCGCGATACGCCGCCGCCGCGCGGATTGTTGGGCATCAGAACGAGATAACGTCC
>JAITBX010000111.1 GCA_031283405.1 Burkholderiales bacterium
GAGGCGTTACTTCCCGCCGAAGCGTCCTCGGCAACCGTCTTTGACCCAGATGTCGCCGCTGCGCGTCAATCCCCAACTCTGCCCTTCGCGACAGTTGGCGCTGGAGAGTTGTTCCAGCAAGCGGGCGCGACCCATCTTGCGCGAATCCCACGGGCAAGTGGTGGTACGGTAATCTTCGCTGGCGCAGATGATGCTGCCTCTCCAGCCGCTGCCGGCCCACGCGCCGCCGGACGCGGCAAACTCGGCGCGGCAACCTCTGTCCACCCACAGCCGGTCTTTTTTCACGCCCCAAGAACGGTTTTCGACGCAGGCCGAGGAAGACAACTGGCGCACCAGTTGAACGCGGGCGCTGCCGGGAATGCGGCACTCGCGGTAGCGGCCATTGTCGCTCTCGCAACGCACGACAGTCGCTTGCGATTTGGACGGCGGCGCGCCGCGAGGCTGCGCCTGAGCCAACGACGGCGCGGCAATGGCGGCGCTCAGAAACAAAGCAACGGGCAAATATCGCATGGTTGAAACTCCTTTGTTGTGTTGAGGGGGATTTCTTGAAACATTGCCGCCATGTTACACCCACCGCAAGGCAGAAGTCACGGGGTGGAGAGCGGTTACTTCTCCGCCGAAACGCGCCGTGGGATACAATGATTCTCTTTGGACATTTGCAAAAATGAACCGTTTTGTTGTCATCGGCAACCCCATCGCGCATTCCCGCTCGCCGGAAATTCACCTGGCGTTTGCGAAGCAGACGGGAGTGGCGATCTCGTACCAGCGCCTCGAAGCGCCGGTGACTGCCGATGACTCCGGTTTTTCCGATGCCGTTCGGGCGTTTTTTGCCGACGGCGGAAACGGCATGAACGTGACTGCGCCGTTCAAGGATGCCGCGTTTCGTCTGGCATCCGGCGCAAGCGAGCGCGCGTCTTTGGCGGCGGCGGCCAATACGCTTGTCGGGAATCAGGAATCAGGAACCGGGGATCAGGAGGCGGTGCCGGCGGGCGCGCTTGCCGGCTGGTACGCCGACAACACCGACGGAATCGGCTTGGTGCGCGATTTGACTTGCCGACTCGGTTTGCCGCTGGCCGGACAGCGTCTTCTGATTCTGGGCGCGGGCGGCGCCAGCGCCGGAATTTTGGGGCCGTTGCTCGATGAGCGCCCATCGCAGGTGGTGTTGTGGAATCGGAGTTCCCAAAAAGCGCGGAATCTTGGCCGCCGCTTCGCCGCTGCGTACCCCGGCGCAGCGCTGACGATAGTTTCTGCCGAAGATGGCGGTAACGCGCTGCGTGATCGCTGGGCATTCGATCTCGTCATCCACGCCACCAGCCTCAAAGCGAGGCTGAACGCCCCCGACGAAGCCGCCCAAACCTGGCCGTGGCTGCATTCGCTCTGCGCACCCGCCACTTTTTTTTACGACCTGAGCTACGCCGACGATGAGGCAACGCTTTTTCTGCGCTGGGCGAAAGAATGCGGAGCGCGCTGGCGAAGCGACGGCCTCGGCATGCTGGTCGAACAAGCCGCCGAGAGTTTCCGAATCTGGCACGGCTGCCTGCCAGAAACGGCGCCGGTGTTTGCGGCGCTGCGGGCAGGAAAGTCATAGGGGAACGCGAACATGATTGATACAACGACGAAGAATGTTATATCGGTTTGGATGGGGACATCAAACAAGACAACCGAGGAATTCAACAAATACACCGAAGGTTTGGAAGATTCAAACTCCAACTGCCCGGCGCATAAAGAATGGGGGACGACATTCATTGATACTGATCTCTTCGTCGCGTACAGAACTGCGGATCGGAGGGTCGTACCTATCGAAGAACTGGTGAAAGAAGTTGGATCAAGCTCCAAAAAAACTGATTTGGCAATTGTAAAAAAAGCGAAAGAAATGGGCATTAACGAAGGGAATTCCTTGTATTATTATCTGGACGCAACTTTTCATGAAGAACACCCCGGATCTCTTTATAATGGCTTGAAATTCATAGGAACATTCCCTGATCCCAGGAAAAAATATCGCTAAAAGTTTTACAGACGTCCGCAGATGGGCAGAGCGTAGCACAATGCCGCCCCTACGCCCTAACCCAACCTCCCCCCCAGCGGGGGAAGGAGCAGATCGTGCGGGCGGGTTTCAAACCCGCCCTTGCATTCTGATCCCCGATACCTGATTCCTGATCCCTAGTCACGGCATCTGAATTTTGCCGCCGCCGCCCATGCCTCCCATCCCGCCCAGCGAGCTTCCCGACGGCGGGATCACCAACGACGAAGCCGCTTGCCGGCGCAATTCCTGCAATTCCTGCATGGTTCGTTCAAGCGCCGCTTTGGAGGCCGCGCCGTAAGCGACGGAGGCTTCTGCGAAGGTGGTTGCCGGAATGTCGAAGCTGATCGGCAGCGCGCCGACGGAAGTCATCAACTGCGCTTCGCCGGAAAACAGTGTCGCGCGGGCTTCATCCGCCGAGCCGTCCGCCTTGACCGGATGAAGTACGCGCAACAGGCCGATACGGCGATCGGTATAGACTTCCTCGCGGTAGAGCGCGTTGGCGTCCATGGAAATATCGGGTAATTTGTCAGCAGGTGTGTTCATGAGAAAACTCGTTTTTGAGAAGGGGTTGAATGAAGTTGGGTTTCGCGCAGTTGGGTTTTGCGTAATCGGTTATTTTACTTGCGCGTTTGCCGCCAGCGCTGCGGCAGATTCCATAATTTTTGGACGGCGCGAAGCAGCGCGTAGAAAACGATGAATATCGCCGCCAGCGCGGTGATGAAAAAATTCAGCGTGGTTTCGAGACTAAAACTCGGCGTCGCAATTTGTACATAGCCCCAATGGGTGCGCGCAAAAATACCTACTGCTACTGCCAGCGCCACGATCAGAAAAATCCGGATGCCCCATTTCATGATGTGCGCTCCGCTCACGGTTCGTTGACGTTGGGCGTCGCTTGTCCGGCGCGCCAGAGACGCAACGCTTCCAGCACCGGCGAAATTTCCGGCAGCGGCGCGGCGACGGGCGACGAGGACAACTCTTCGAGCAACGCTTGCAACGATTGCGTTGCCGGATCGTCCGCCGAAAAATGTTGCGTCACCCATTCTTTCGCTGCGGCGGCTTCGTCGCTAACCGCCGATTGCCGCGTCAACACCATCCACCGCAACGACAACAAGCGCAATCGCAGTTCGCGGCGGTCGAGCGTCACGTCGGCCAGATACGGTTTTGAAAAACTGTTTTTGTCGCTGCTCTCATCGCCTTTGACACGCAGGCGCACCATCGACGACATGGCCGCTTTCGTTTCCGTCCACCAGCGCCGCCACCACGGCGCATTTTCATCGACGGCTTCTTTCGTTTCCGGCAGCGTCGTTGGAATTTCGCGCGGCGCCATGCGATCGACGGCGTTCAACGCCTGATCGAAGCGCGTGAGAAAACCGCGCGCGTCGAACGCTGGCACGCGCTGCAACGCTTCGACGGTTTGCGTCAGCGTGGCTTTCACCGGCGCCAGATCGGGACGTTTGAGCGCGGTCAGTTCGGCGTCGGCATCCTGCAACGCTGCCAGCGCCGCCGAAACATTGTCGCCCATCGCCAACTGCTGCATCGCAAAACGAACTCGGTACTCGACTTCGCGCATCGCCAGATCGTCGCGCAATGGCAGCAGTTGACGATATAATTTTTCCAATTCCAGACGGCTGGTTTGCAATTCGTTGACACGTGATTCCAGCGATACGAGTTTTTCCTGAACGAGTTGCAAACGGCTTTCGTATTGCTTGTCTCGCGCGGTTTGTTCATCCAGCGTTTTTTCCAAAACGCCCAAGCGCTGCGCCGTGTTGGTTTGCCAATCGAGATCGCGCTTCTTGTTGCTTTGCCACGACCATACTTGCGCCGCCGCCAGCGCCAGCACGGCTGCCCAGAGAATGATCCATCCCGTCAGCTTTTGCTTTTTGACGGGCGGCTGAGAGATTTCGGCGGAAGGCATTTCGTTCGTACTCATAGGGTTCGTGAATAAAAAATAAAAGCGGAAATCAAAGCGAAGCGAAAAAAACAATCATGCCACAAATCAGCTTGCTGTCGCTGTCCTCGCCGTTTTCTTCGCTGGTATCGATGGCGAGCCAGCCGCGCTCGCGCCCATGCGCCGCAATGCGCGGATGCGTGACGAACACGGGGCGGGTCTTCAACAGGCCGCTTGCCAAACTGCCCGCCATCGTTTCGAGGTTGTCCAGCGCTTCGGCGCTCGTCGCGGTGATCGCGCACAAACGGCTGCTCTGCAATAGCGGCAACAAATCCACGTTCTCCGTCGGGCAAATCCGCCGATAACACGCCACCCGCGTCACTTCGGCGCCGCGCGCCGTCAGCGTCTCACTCAGCAATTCGCGGCCCTGTTCGCCGCGCAAAATCAGCACGCGCTTTCCCTGCATGTTTTGCAACGTTGGCAATTCCAGCAAACCTTCGCTGTCGAAGCGCGAGATCGGCATCAAAATGGATTCGACGGGAACGCCCGCTTGTTGCAACGCCGCCGCTGTTCCTTTACCCGGCGCTAGCGCCTGTACAGTTTTTGGCCACTGCGTTTTCGCTTGCTGCGGCAACGTTGCCAGCGCTTGCTCGACCGCGTTGGGCGAAACGAACATCACGAAATCGTAAGCGTCGAGTTGCGCCAGCGCGTCGCGCAAGGGCTGCGTATCCTGCGGCGGCGCGATCTCGATCGTCGGCAACAATACCGGAACTGCGCCGATTTTTTCCAGACGCTTCGCCAAAGTATGCGCTTGCTTCTCCGGCCTCGTGATCAAAATGCCCAAGCCGTCCAGCGCTTTCGCGTTCACATTCACGTCGGCAACAACCGTTGCGCGCCGCGCGCCATGAATTCATCGGCCAGCGCCAAGCCCAACGTTTCGGCGTCGGCAACTGTAGCCACTTCGCCGCGTCGCTCGCCGCGCATCACTTCTTTGCCTTCACGATCCGCCAACAAGGCGCGTAGCCACAAAGTGTTTTGCTCGCGCCGCGCGTGCGCCGCCAACGGCGTTTGGCAACTGCCTCCCAGCGCCCGCGAGAACGCTCGCTCGGCGCTGACCGCCAACAATGTTTCGGCATCGACCAACGGCGACAGCGTCGCAATCACATCGCTACGATCGGCGCGACACTCCAAACCGAGTGCGCCTTGTCCCACGGCCGGCAAGCTGTCTTCCACATCGAGAAACGCCGCGATGCGCGCGCCGAAGCCCAAGCGAATCAATCCCGCCGCCGCCAGAATGATCGCATCGTAGCGCCCTTCATCGAGCTTGCGCAAGCGCGTGTTGACGTTGCCGCGTAGCGGCTCGATGGCGAGATGCGGATAACGCTCGCGCAATTGTGCTTCGCGTCGCAAACTCGACGTGCCCACCACCGCGCCTTTCGGCAACTGCGTCAGTGCCGTGTAGCGCGACGACACCAGCGCGTCGCGCGGGTCTTCGCGTTTCGCCACCGCCGCCAGCGTGAAGCCGGCGGGCATGTCCATCGGCACGTCCTTCAATGAATGCACGGCGAGATCGGCGCGACCTTCTTCCATCGCCACTTCCAGTTCCTTGATGAACAGCCCCTTGCCGCCGATGGCCGCCAGAGGGCGGTCGAGAATCTGGTCACCCTGCGTCGTCATTCCCAGCAACGTCACCGGCGTTTCGGGATACAGCGCCTGCAAGCGGTCGCGGACATGCCGCGCCTGCCACAAAGCCAGCGCCGACTCGCGGGTCGCAATCATCAATGACGCCAAGGGCGCGTTCTTGTCTGTTTTCAAAACCACTCTCCTGTTACGCGGGTGAATTTTAACACCTCCCGCGCCAACGAATCACCACAGTTTGCGTTATGATGCCAATCATGGAACCTCTGCCCAACACCCCTTCCGCCGCCGGCACGACGATGGATCGCCACCAAGCCGCTGCCCGCAGCGTTTGGGTCAGCGTTGCCGTCAACGCTTTTCTGTCCACCGGCCAGATCATCATCGGCTTTTTCGCGCACTCGCAAGCGCTGATCGCCGACGGCTTTCATTCGCTGTCCGATTTGTTTGCCGATTTCATCGTTCTCGGCGCCAACAAAATCAGCCGCGCCGCCGCCGATGAAGATCATCCCTACGGCCACGCCCGCTTTGAAACCGCCGCGTCGCTGGCGCTCGGCCTCTTGCTGGTTTTTGTCGGCATCGGCATGCTGTGGGCGGCGGCGCACAAATTCATCGATCCGTCGTCGATCCCGAAAGTTCATACTATCGCTTTGTGGGCGGCGCTGATCACGCTCGTTTCGAAAGAAGGATTGTTCCGCTACATGCTGGCCGTCGCCAAGCGCGTCAACTCGACGATGCTCATCGCCAACGCTTGGCACGCCCGCGCCGACGCCGCCAGCTCGCTGGTTGTCGCGCTCGGCATCGGCGGCAATCTGTTAGGTTATACCTTTCTTGACCCGCTCGCCGCCGCGCTGGTTGGCTTCATGATCATTCGTACCGGCGGCAAGTTCACGTGGAACGCGATGGCGCAACTGACCGACCGCGGTTTGACGCCCGCCGAAACCGAAGAAATCCGCGCCACCTTCGCCGCCACGCCCGGCGTCAAGGATGTTCACGATTTGCGAACGCGCTACATGGGCGATGAAATTTTGATCGACGCGCATCTGCTGGTCGATGGTTGGCTGAGCGTTTCTGAAGGGCACTACATCGCCGCTCACGCGCGACGGAGCATCCTCGCTTCGCATCGCGCGCTGGATGTGCTGGTTCACATCGATTCCGAAAACGATCAGCCCGGCGAACAAATGGCCGAACTGCCGCCGCGCGAAGAAATTCTGGCGCAGTTGCAAGCCGCGCTCAACCAACTTTCTTCGCTGAACGATCTTTCCTCGCCAACGCATCCGCCGATTCTGATCCATTACCTCGGCCAAACCGTCGATCTCGATATTTTCATTCCCGCAACCGGCGTTGACGAGATCAGCATGGAAACACTTCATCGCGTGCGCGAAGCGCTGCCGAAACTTCGGCAAGCCCTTCCGCAACTTGGCCGGATTCAGATTTGGCAAAGCGCATAGCAGGAATCGGGAATCAAGGGTCTATATGCTTAAAATTACATGCACTATTTTAGTTATAAAAAGCTCGTAGTTGTTGTAAACGACAGCGCTTTCAAAGTTAAAATTTTTCGGCGACAGGGTGAGAGAGAAATCATTGTTTTGATAAAAGCGCTTATATTCTGCTGCGTCGCGATATTGCGGCGACTCATCACTAGATATGTTCACGATAAGCACAAGTGTTTTGTTCGGCGTGTGCATATAGTTGTCTATGTTATCCTCTGAAAGCAGAATATACTTTTTTAGGTCATGTTCGTTTATTTGCTCCCATCTTGTGATTCTACCGCTCTTATTAAAATATGGAATTTTGTCGGCGACGTCCCCCCGTCTTGAGTAGCAT
>JAITBX010000130.1 GCA_031283405.1 Burkholderiales bacterium
CCGCATTTCTGATTCGAGACTGACCGGTAACGTTTCTTTGGCAAACAAACCCATCATGAAAACAGCCTTTCAGGGGCGGATTCTCCGCCTGCACACGCCATTCGGCGTCCAAAATTGTCAAAACCACCCGTAGTGGCGGATGGTTTCTGGATACCGTATTCTACACCATAGACAGTGGTGTTGTATGGATGTCACGCCCACATTTTGACCTTGCGAGCGGGCGGATGGCGCGATACCACTGCGCCAAAGCGTTATGCTATAATGCGGGCGATTGTTTTCCGGGACTGTGGTTTTCTTTGAGGCGCTGCGCTTGATGCCTCTTGATTTTACCGTAGTCAAATTGTAATTTTGAAACCTGTTCATCCTCAACTTTTGCGAAAAGGGGTAGTTCAATGAAACCTCGTACCTATATTGCGGCCTTGGTACTCGCCGCCTCAGCTCTGGCCTCCTCCACATCGATGGCGCAGGCCGATCCGAAAAACAGCGGTTATGCCATGTTTGGTTACGGCACGCCCGAAGCCAACGTTTGGCGTAGCGGCTCTTACGGCATGAAAGCCGGTATTGAAGACACCCTGTGCTGGCGCACCGGCTTCTGGACGCCGGCAATGGCTGTCGCCGGTTGCGATCCCGATCTGGTGAAACCGGCTCCGGCACCGGCAGCGCCGACCCCGCCGGCGGCTCAACCGACCCCGCCGCAAACGCCTCCGCCTCCGGCGGCTACGGTGCGCAAGATTTCGCTGGCGTCGAAAGCGCTGTTCGATTTCGACAAAGCCGTGCTGAAACCCGAAGGCAAAGCCGCGATCGACCGTGAAATCATTGCCAAGCTGCCGGAACTCGCCAAGATCGAATTGGTGCTGGTCACCGGCCACACTGATCGTATCGGTTCCGACGCTTACAACCAGAAGCTGTCCGAGCGCCGCGCCGAAGCCGTTCGCGCCTACCTCGTCTCGAAGGGCGTGCCGACCGATCGCATCGAAAGCCTCGGCATGAGCCTGAAGCAACCGGTCACCGGCAAGACCTGCCAGCAGAAGAATCGCAAGCAGTTGATCGCTTGCCTAGCGCCGGATCGCCGCGTTGAAGTCGAAGTCAAGGGCGAAGCGAAGCAGTAATGCGCTGAATCTGTATCAAATACGTTTGGTCAAAAGCCCCGCCATCACGCGGGGCTTTTGATTTTCAACTCTCGGTTTTGTTTTAGGTTTTCTGCTCGACGCTGCACTTCTTTTCCCTCTCCCCCTTGTGGGAGAGGGAAGAGAAGGACGGGAGAGGGAAAATCCTCACAGAAATAGGTAACCACATGGCCATTGCTGCCCTCTTCTTTGATCTGGACGGCACCTTGATCGACACCGCCGATGATTTAACCGCAGCGTTAAACCATGTGCGTCAACACCTCTACAACCTGCCGCCGCTGCCGGTCTCACAACTTCGCGCTTACGCTTCTCGCGGCGCGGGCGGCCTGCTTCAAGCCGGCCTCGATCTGAAACCGAAAAATGCCGCGTTTGAAAAAGCGCGCGAAATGTTTCTGACGCATTACGCCCAACACCTCACCGATCACGTTTGCTTTTTCCCCGGCATCGAAGCGCTGCTCGAACATCTCGACCGCCGCCGCTTGCCATGGGGCATCATCACCAACAAACACCAACGCTTCACCGCTCCCGTCCTCGCGCATCTCGGACTGGATCGTCGCGCCGCCTGCGTCGTCTCCGGCGACACCACCGCCCACGCCAAGCCGCACCCGATGCCGCTCCTTCACGCTGCGCAAACCGTCGGCGTTCCGCCGCAACACTGCTGGTTCATCGGCGACGATCACCGCGACATCGACGCCGCTCGCGCCGCCGAATTTCAATACGCCGTCGCCGTGCGCTGGGGCTATCTCGGCGACAAACCCGTCGAAAGCTGGGGCGCCGACGCCATCATCAACACGCCGGAGGAGCTGTGGGAGTTGATTGCCGGAAATCGAATGTAGGAGCGACCGTCCATGAAATTCAGAATCATCTTCTGCGCCGCATTGACGTTATGGCTGAGCCAGCCCGCGTTGGCTGAAGACGCCGAAGCGTCATCCGATGCCACCGCAGCATTGAGCATCAATGCAAAAATTTCCCGCCTGACCCTAACCGGCACTTCCAAACTGGCCAAGGCCGGCGACGCCGAGGCGCAATACCGGCTTGCCATCATGTACGACGCAGAAATCGGGGGAGCAACGGCGCGGAACGCGACGTGCCCACCGCTCATTTTACAGGAAGACGCTGGGTGCGTCGCTTTGCTCTCCTTTGTCCACCCTCACTCGCTGGATTGCTTCATCGCTTCGCTCCTCGCAATGACCGAGCAGGAAATGCCGTCATTGCGAACGTAGCGAAGCAATCCAGTTTTGTACAGACAATATCAGGAATCAGAAACCTCTCTCCCGCCCCTTCGGGGCGCCCTTCCGCGCATGCTGAGCTTGTCGAAGCACCGCAAGCGGGAGAGGGGAAGATTTGCGATTTGTTCTGGAATGGTGGCCGTAGGGGCGACCGTCCTCGGTCGCCCGCGCTGTGCGGCAGAATGCCCCTACGGAATTTCGTTTGTTTCGCAGGGGCGGGTTTGAAACCCGCCCCTGCATTTTGACGCTTCCGGCGGGCGGCAAAATGCCACCCCTAAGGGGATCAACGCAATCCGGCGTTGATTTGTTCCAGCGCCTCGGCGCCGGGGCAGAGTTCGGCAGCGCCGAGGGTGTTGAGCGGTTGTTGGACGGTGTTGAGCGCGGTGTGCAGATCGGTCGCTAGCGGATCGACGTAAAGCAAGCCGGTGAGGATTTCGCCCATTTCCTGATGCCGCTGCATGTACGCCATCGCCGCGTAGCGATCGCCGGGATTGTAAGACGAATGCAGGCTGCGCAAGCGCAGCAGTGAACCGTCGTGCTGGCGCACATTCATCATCGCCCCCGGCGCCATATCGATGCGAATTTCTTCGTGACTGCTGATGAAATCGATGCGGCTGACTGCTTCGTTGTGCTCGCGCACATAGTCGTAGCTCTTGGTGCTGCCGGGGTGGTTGTTGAACGATACGCAAGGGCTGATGACGTCGATGAACGCGGCACCGCCGTGGCTGATCGCGCCTTTTATCAGCGGCACGAGTTGCTCTTTGTTGCCGGAGAAGCTGCGACCGACGTAAGTCGCGCCGAGTTGCAACGCCAGCGCGACCAAGTCCACCGGGCTGTCGGTATTGACGATGCCCTTCTTGCTCTTGGAGCCTTGATCGGCAGTGGCGGAGAACTGGCCTTTGGTCAAACCATAGACGCCGTTGTTTTCGACGATGTAAGCGACGCGCACACCGCGCCGCATCGCATTGGCGAACTGGCTCAGGCCGATGGAAGCGGAGTCGCCGTCACCGGAAACGCCCAGATAAAGCAGCTCGCGGTTGGCGAGGTTGGCGCCGGTGAGCACCGAGGGCATGCGGCCATGGACGGTGTTGAAGCCGTGCGATTGTCCGAGAAAATAGTCGGGCGTTTTGGCGCTGCAACCGATGCCGGAGAGCTTGGCGACGCGGTGCGGCTCGATGGAAAGTTCCCAGCAGGCGCGGATGATGGCCGCCGAGATCGAGTCGTGTCCGCAACCGGCGCACAGGGTTGAAATCGAGCCTTCGTAATCGCGGTGCGTGAAGCCGAGCGCGTTGACGGGCAGGGAAGGGTGATGAAGTTTCGGCTTGGCGAGATAGGTCACGGTAAAGTCTCCGAATGATCTCAAGCAGTTTTTTCGATGTGCTGCTTGATCGCGCCGGTAATGAAGCGGGCGGTGATCGGCGTGCCGTTGTAGTGCAGAACCGGTTCCAGACGCGCCGGGTCGATGCCGAATTCGTTGACGAGCATGGAACGCAACTGGCCGTCGCGGTTTTGCTCGACGACGAAAACGCGCTCGTGCGCGGCAATAAAATCGTTCACCGAGTCGGCGAACGGGAAAGCGCGCACACGCATCGCGTCCACCGGCAAACCGCCTTGCGCCAGCGTGACGATTGCTTCGTCCATCGCCGGGCTGGTGGAGCCGTAATAGAGGGCGCCATAGCGGGCTTTCTTCTTGGCGGCGTGCAGAATCGGCGCGGGCACGATGGTTTTTGCGTACTCGAACTTTTGGAGCAAACGCTCCATGTTATAGACGTAATCGACGCCCTTCTCCGAATACTTCGCATACGGGTCGCGCGACGTGCCGCGCGTGAAGTAGCTGCCGCGCGTCGGGTGCGTACCCGGCAGAGTGCGCCACGGAATGCCGTCGCCGTCCACATCTTTATAACGGCCAAAATCTTTTCCGGCTTCCAGATCGGCGGCGCTCATTACTTTGCCGCGATCGTATTGTTTGGCGTCGTCCCACGCGAAGGGTTTGCACAAACGGTAGTTCATGCCGATATCGAGATCGGTCATCACGAACACCGGCGTTTGCAAACGTTCGGCCAGATCGAGCGCTTGCGCCGAGAAGTCGAAACACTCGCGCGGGTCTTCGGGGAACAGCAACACATGTTTGGTGTCGCCGTGCGAAGCGTAAGCGCAGGCGATCAAATCGGATTGCTGCGTGCGCGTGGGCATGCCGGTGGAAGGGCCGCCGCGTTGCACGTTGATGATGGTGATGGGAATCTCGGCGAAGTAAGCCAAGCCGATGAACTCGGTCATCAGCGAAACACCCGGCCCCGAGGTGGCGGTGAAAGCGCGCGAACCGTTCCAGCCGGCGCCGACCACCATGCCGATGGAAGCCAGTTCGTCTTCGGCTTGCACGATGGCGACGCGGTTCGTTCCGGTGGCAGGATCGACGCGGTATTTTCTGGAGTAGCTCTGGAACGCTTCGACGACCGAAGTCGAAGGCGTGATCGGATACCAGGCGCACACCGTCGCGCCGCCGTACAACGCGCCCAAGCCGGCGGCGCTGTTGCCGTCAACGAAGATGCGGTCGCCGACGCGATCGGAACGCTTCACTTTCAACCCGATGGGTTCGCTCAAATGCTCGCGCGCGTAATCGCAACCGAGGCGCAACGCTTGCACGTTGGCGGAGAGCAGACGCTCTTTGCCTTTATATTGCTCGGTGAAAAGTTTTTCGACTTCTTCCGGATCGATGCCCAGCAGAATCGACAACGCGCCGACGTAAATGATGTTCTTGAACAACTGCCGCTGGCGCGGGTCTTGATAGTGCGCGTTGCAAATTTCGGTCAGCGGCATGCCGATGACGCGAATGTCGTCACGGAATTTCGAGGCCGGCATCGACCGCGTGCTGTCGTAAAACAGGTAGCCGCCGGGTTCGATTTCCTTGATGTCGGCATCCCACGTTTGCGGGTTCATGGCGACCATCATGTCCACGCCGCCGCGCCGTCCCAGCCAGCCTTCTTCGGTCACGCGCATTTCAAACCAGGTCGGCAAGCCTTGAATGTTGGAAGGGAAAATGTTGCGCGGGCTGACCGGCACGCCCATGCGCAGGATCGCCTTGGCGAACAATTCATTGGCAGACGCCGAGCCTGAACCATTGATGTTGGCGAACTTGACGACGAAATCGTTGGTGGCAGTAATCGTTTTCATGCGACCCCCTTCTTCCCGGCAGGGTTGTTTTGCTCGGCGTGCGCCGTATCAAAGCGAAACTTCTGCATGTCCCAAGCGCCGGTCGGGCAACGTTCGGCGCACATGCCGCAATGCAGACAAACGTCTTCATCTTTGACCATCACCCGCTGCGTTTTCAACACATCCGAAATGAACAGGCTTTGCGCAGTGTTTTTGGATTCGGCGGTCAAACGCTGGCGCAGTTCGGCTTCGTCGCCGTTTTGCGTCATGGTGATGCAATCCATCGGGCAGATGTCCACGCAGGCGTCGCACTCGATGCACAGATGTGTGCTGAACACGGTCTGCACATCACAGTTGAGACAGCGGCTGGCTTCCTTCCACGCCGTGGCGGCGTCAAAGCCCATTTCCACTTCGAGATTGATGCTCTTCAACGCCTTGGCCGGATCGATCCACGGCACTTTGTAGCGCGCATCGAGCGTCACGGCGTTGTCGTAACTCCATTCGTGAATGCCCATCTTCTGCGAGACGTAGCGCGTCAACGGTTCCGGCCGTTGCGTGACATTGCCGCCGGAGAGCAGCAAGTCGATAGACACCGCCGCTTCATGACCCTGCGCTACCGCAGTGATGATGTTCTTCGGTCCGAAAGCCGCATCGCCGCCGAAGAAAACTTTCGGTTGCGTTGATTGCAGACTGCGTTTGTCGAGCTTGGGCAAATTCCATTTATCGAACTCGATGCCGCAGTCGCGCTCGATCCACGGGAACGCATTTTCCTGACCGACCGCGATCAGCACTTCGTCGCATTCAAAGAAAGCGTCCGGCTCGCCGGTCGGGATCAAGGTGCGGCGGCCCTCGGCGTCGTACTCCGAACGCACCAGCTCGAAAGTCATGCCTGTAAGGCGACCGTTCTCATGAACAAAAGATTTCGGCACATGGTTGTTGAAGATCGGAATGCCTTCGTGCATCGCGTCCTCTTTTTCCCACGGCGACGCTTTCATCTGCTCGAAGCCCGAGCGCACGATCACTTTCACGTCCTCGCCGCCCAGACGCCGCGCCGAACGGCAACAGTCCATTGCCGTATTGCCGCCACCAAGCACGATCACGCGCTTGCCGACTTTTTTCACATGGTCGAAATAGACCGAAGCCAGCCAGTCGATGCCGACGTGAATGTTCGCCGCAGCTTCCTGCCGCCCCGGCACATCGAGATCGCTGCCGCGCGGCGCGCCGCTGCCGACGAACACGGCGTCGTAGCCTTCGGCCAGCAACGCTTTCATCGAATCGATGCGATGGTTGTTGACGAACTCGACGCCCATATCGAGGATATAACCGCATTCTTCGTCGATCACTTCTTCCGGCAAACGGAAACGCGGCACTTGTGTACGCATGAAACCGCCGGGTTTGGCATCTTGCTCGAACACGGTCACTTCATAGCCTAACGGCGCCAGATCGCAAGCGACCGTCAGCGAAGCAGGCCCGCCGCCGACACAGGCGACGCGCTTGCCATTCTTGCTGGCCGCAGGCTTGGGCAATCGGGCGCGGATATCATCTTTCATATCAGCGGCCACGCGCTTCAAGCGGCAGATGGCAACCGGTTCGGGCTTGTTGCCGCTGCTCGCTTCGACACGACAGCGACGGCACGCCGGTTCACAGGGACGATCGCAGATACGACCCAGAATTCCCGGGAACACATTGGCTCTCCAATTGACCATATAGGCGTCGGAGTAGCGACCTGTTGCTATCAAGCGAATGTATTCAGGGACGGGTGTATGCGCGGGGCAGGCGTACTGACAGTCAACGACTTTGTGGTGGTACGCGGAATCGCGGGTATTGCTCGGTTGCACGGCAAGGTCTCTTTGTATTTGCACAAACGAATTGCGCGTAGTCTAGCCCAAGTATTGAAGCCATGCAAGAAATTTGTGAATCAAAAATTCATCTCGTGCCACGTTTTTCTCCACAAACATAAAATGGTTTTTTGCATCGGCCTGCGCCAAGCTGTTTTCAATCGTTGTTTCTGTGCATGATTTGTATTGCGCTCATCTTTTTGATGAAATACCCCGACTGGGGGTGCTGTCTTTTCAAAAATCCTGCTTCGTCGGTCTGAACAGAATTTCGTTGATGTCCACATCGTCCGGCTGGTTTATCACGAACGTCACCATGTCGGCAAACGATTCGGCAGAAATGGCGACCTCGTAAATTTTGCGCACATTCTCGGCGATGTCCGGCTCGGTGATGCTGCCGGGCAATTCCGTCGCTACTGCGCCCGGCGAAATGATCGTCGTGCGAATGTTGTAAGGTTTGACTTCCTGCCGCAGCCCTTCCGAAATCACGCGCACCGCGTGTTTGGTGGCCGCATACACCGCGCCGCCCGGGCGTATCTTGTGACCGGCCACCGACGAAACATTGATGATATGGCCGCGCTTCTGCGCCTTCATGTACGGCAACGCGGCAGCGATGCCGTAAAGCACGCCCTTGATGTTGACGTCGATCATGCGATCCCAGTCATCGACCTTGAAACGATCCAACGGCGAATTCGGCATCAAGCCGGCGTTATTGAGCATCACGTCAATGCGCCCGCACTTCTGCACAGCCGTGTCAACCAGCCGCCTCACCTGCACGCGATCGGTCACATCGGTCGTCACCGCCCATGCTTTGCCGCCCTGGCGCGTTAACTCTTTCGCCAGCGTTTCAATACGTTCGGCGCGGCGCGCACCGAGGATCACACTCGCGCCCTTCTCGCAGAGCACTTTTGCCGCCGCCTCGCCCAGCCCGCTGCTGGCGCCGGTGATAACGACGACCTTGCCCGACAAATTCGATGCCATGATTTTTCCTCTCACTTCGGTTGGTTTTCGACCGGAAAATTCATTTCCATTTCGTTTTTCTCCGGCGCCGTTTCCTCTGCCGCATCTTTCGTTTTTTCCTTGGTTTTTTTCACGTTCGGCGATTTCCGCCAATAGCCGCCCTGCATCCAGGAAGTCAAACCGCGACGCAGCCATCCGATCACGGCCCACGCCAGCCACAGCGCCCAGAGAAGCATCGCGGCGCGGTACACCCATATCGGCAGACTGACGAGCAACGCTGACGGCAATTTTCCGTCGCTCTGATCGGCGAACCACAGCAGTTGATTGCCGCTCGATCCGTGTCCGACCACGCCCATGTTGGGCATGCCGAGCAGGCCGTTGGGGATAACGGTAATCAAACAGTACAAAGCCACGGCGCTCAATAACACCAGCACGACCTGAACACTGTTGAATTGCCAGGACTTCCAGTTCGGCAATGCGCCCGCGCGTTGCCGCCAATCGAGCGCAAGCAGCCAGAACGCAATCAACGCCAGCGCCGCCCACGAAAATGTCGAGAAGCCCAACACCAGCAGGAACCACTGATAGAAACGCAGCGATGTCCAGCCGCGCCGCGCCAGCAGCACGGTCAAAAGAAACGCCAGCGTTAGCGCTACGAGCAGTTCGCCCCAATACAAAACTGCCGGTCCTACCGACGGTCCCAGTGACGCGAGCAGCCAGCGTTGTTTCGGCAGCGTTGCGCCGATGTCGATGTTGGCAACCGGCAAACCGAGGTCGAACACCGGCATGCGCATCACCGTTCCCACTTCACGCGGCTCGCGCAATGTCGCCGAAAATGTTTGTTCTCCCGGCGAAACCGGCAGCGTCAACTTGCCGTCGGCCATCCGCAAATTCAGGTTTTCACGATTGCGCGTCACGTTCAACACTTCCATGTCCGAAGACGGCAAAGTGATAACGTGCTCGCCGCCCTGAGTGGCGCGCAAGCGGAACGATAACGTGTATTGGCTGGCGCGCAATCCGATCTCGTGATTGATGCCCACATGGTCGATGGCGCGCATCCGCCCTTCGACGACCGGCGGCGACGCCAGCGTCAACGCCAGCGTTTCGCCCGGCAGCGGGTGAAACTCGAACACCGCTTCGCCGCCGTTGTCGAGCAGCGTCACCGGCACGCCTTCCCAGCGCGGATGCCAAGATGGACTGACTTCGATGCGCCAAACTTCGGTGCGTTCCGCCAGCGACGGCGCCGTCAATCGCAAGGTTTCACTCTTGTCGAGCCGCGATTGCCATTGCGTTTGCGTTTCGGTGTGGCCGAGCGACACAGTGGCTTCATCGTTCTGCACCTTGATGCCCGGCGTCGTCACGTGTTCGCCCGTCAACAATGGCGCCGTCAGCGTTACGCCGCCTTCGCGCGGCGATATTCGGGAAATCGTTGTGTTGACCGTCCAATCGAGATCGAAACGCAAGGTTCGCGTCACCCGAATGTACGACGGAAATTGTTGCGCGCCGCCTTCTTTCACTCGCGCCGCCGCGCCGGAAATTCCCGCCGCTTCAGTCGCAACGCGAGAGAGATGCACGGTTTCGTTGATGAGACGGTCTTCGTCGATTCCATCGGCGCGCCAACCTTGCCCGTTGAAGACGACGCGCCCGGGCGGCAAAGTGAAATGCAGTGAAGTGTCGCCGCCCAGCGTGAGGTATTCCAGTTCGAGCAGATGCACGCCGCGCGGCAACGAAACGAATCCCGTTTGCTGATAAGAGATCACGGCATAGACGGCGCGGCCATCGACCAGCGCCCGCAACAGCATCGTGTTGTCTTCAGCCGTCGGCAACGGCAAGGCCACACTGCTGCCGGCGTGCGCTTCCAGTTTGACGCGCAATGTGCTGCCTTGCGCCTGAATGGAAGCGTTCGCAATGTTGACGCAGTCCGGCGCGCAACGCGGCGGCTGATAGATCCGCTGCTGCAAAGTCTGCAACAACTTGTCCGGCGGAAAATCCTGAGCTGCCGCCGGCGGCGAATGCAGCCATGTCGCGCCCGCCAGCGCGGCCATCGCCGCCATCGTTGTCAATGTCGAGGCCGTGGCAGAAGCCGTTTGTTCCGGCGGCGGCGATGTTGATGCCGACGCGCGTTTCAAACCTCCCGGCAAAACGATGCGAATCACGCGCCAGAGAATCACGCCGAGCAACACGATCATCGCCACTCTCAACAATCGCGTCAGCCACGGCGGGCTGATAATGAAGCGCACGGTTTGATCGGCCAGCACCGGCCCTGTCCAGCGCAAGTTGTAGCGCTGCCCGATACTCCAATCAGGCTCGCCGATGCCCGTTTGCACTACGTTGGATTGAGTATAGCTGTTGCGAGCAAGGTTCTTGGCGTTTATCTTGGAGGAAGAAGAAGACGCGACAGAATACTTCTCTTCCCTGGCTTTCGCCGACATGGACGGCGCTGCCGGCGGTGTTACCGCTTGTTCCATCGCATCGTAGTTTGTTTCTGCCTGCTGCGGCGCGTAACTTCTCGGCGCAGGCTGCCGATTCACCTCATAGTAACCGTTGTCCGAACGTTCGAGCTGCGGATAAAGAGCAGGCCGCAATTCGCTTGGAGCAAAAACAATCGCCGTCAGGAAAAGCGCCGCCAATGCCACATATTGCGCAACGCGCAAGACTTTGCCCAAACGCCCGTCCGGCAGCGCTTTGAGAAGCAAACCCAGCGCCAGTACGACCGCCAGCGCCCACAGCGGAGCATCCGGTTCTTGCAACGCCAGCAACAGATACAGCGTCGTCACGATGCCGCCTCCGATCCCCAGCAAGCGCCAAGCCAGCAACGCGATGAAAGCTGCGAAGAAAATATCGAGAATGGTCCAATGCGCCACCCAACTGTCGCCGGCGGTATCAGCGCCGGGAGCGGCCAGCAATTTATAACCATAGGGAAGATGCAACACCAAGGCGACTTGATCGAAGGTCTGCTGCCAACCCGTCACCGGCAACGGCGACGAAGGTCCTGCTGCGATGCGCGCACTCGCGTCGAGCGCTACTTGCGGGTTGCGCCATTCGACGCCGGTCTTTGTATTTTTACCGCCCTTGCTATCAACACCCTGCGTCACCAGCAACGCCTCGCCTTCCGCGTTGGCGCGTTGCAACTGATAAGGCGACGTCACATCGAAGCGCCAGCCTTGTTGCATCCGCCCGCGAATGGCGTCTCTGACGAAGTAACCCTCGCCCGAAAAATCCAGCCACATCTCGCGGGCGAGCGTCAGCCGATTGGTTTCGTCGGCGGCCAAGCCGCGCGAACGCTCGGTGATGGTCAGCCCCGAGGACGCGCTCATCGCAAACGCCGGCAACGATTGCCAAGCCGATGGCACGCCTGTTTGCTGCGGATCGACCGCCATCGCGTCGCCGATTGTAGCAACCGTCGTCATCCGTAACGCCGGCGCCGTCTCATAACTCCACACTTCCTGCGACAAGGTTTCCGGCAAACGCGCCGTTATTTGCGTCAACGGCGTTACCGCGCGCGCATTCAACACCAGCGTCGCCTGCCCGGGCTGCACCTGAATCTGCAAATGCCCCTTGCCATCCAGCCGCGCCGGCCACGGCGACTCCAACGCCGTGGCCACGAAATTCTCCGGCAACACTGGCGCCACTCGAAGCTCGCGCGCCTTGCCGGACACTTGCAATTGAATCCGCGTCGTCAACTGCGCCGGAATGCTGTCCATGAGTTTGCGGTACACCTGCAACTCGACGCTGTCCGCCGCTTCGTTCGCGCCCGCCGTCGAGCGCCCCAGCGTCAGCCGATTGTCTTTGCGTTGCAGCGGTTGAATCCGTTTGCCGTTGATGTTCAACGCGACCAACGCGCTCATCGACGGAATCGTTAGCGCTTGCGGGCGCTCTTGCCACAGAATGCGCCCGCGCACGTTGTAGTCGCCCGCCGTCAGCCACAACGCGGGCGCGCCGCCGCGCAACAACACCGGTTGCGGCGAACCGTTGACCGTTACCTCTTGCGGCCAATCGCGTTCATCGCCGGGCAGCGGCGTCCACGATTCCGCCGTCACCTGCCAGTGCTGCGTAAACGTCGCGCCCTTGTCGTTCACCTCGAGCGTCAGCACGCCCGGCCATGCGCAGAGAAAATCTTCCGCATCGTCGCCCGCCGCGCCCGCTCTCAACGGGCACTTGCGAAACGCCTGCTGATAACGCACCCAATCGCTCCAAACGTGCAACGCCGGCGGCGCGCCTGTTGATTCTGTGGGCGTAGTCGTCGCATGCGTTTCCGAACGCGCAGCCGATGCAACCGGTGCAGCCAGCGGCGTAGCGACGGAACACGCCAACGCGATGAACATCGCGATGAAAATTCTCGCGCCCTTGAAAAAACCGATCCCTCGCCGAACCATGTTTGCTCCTTGTGGCAAATAGCTTGAGCATCATAACAGGAATCAGGGATCAGAACGCAGGGGCGGCCTCCCCGGTCGCTCGCCAAAAATCGCAGGCTGCGTTGAGCGCGGCGAAACCCGGCAATCGGCAGACGCAGGGCGGATAAGAAAAAAGAGCAAAACAAGTAATTTTAATATAAAATATCGCGGCCAGCCATTTTGGCGGAGCCATGGGCGCCGGAAACCATTTCAAAAACGTGGCGAAACCGAAAAGTCGGATGAGCAGGAAAAACCAAAAGTTAAAGGAGCAAGGTATGGGAAATTTGAACGAAAATGTAAACGTGCCGAAACAAAGACACGGATGTGTGACGGCTTGGCTGGTGTTTGTGATAATCGTCAATGCGCTTGTTGGTCTTGTCTATCTATTTGCAAGCGGGTTTATTGTAAAAAATCTGCCCGGGAATGTTTCGGGAACGATGATTGTGGTGCTCGGGCTGTTCTGCATCATCAACGTTATTCTTGCGGTGATGCTCCTCCGATGGAAAAAAATTGCCTTCTGGGGCTTCGTGGGAACAAGCGTGGTTGCATTGGCCATCAATTTGAGTATTGGTTTGGGAATAGGGCAGTCATTGTTTGGATTGGTTGGCATCGCAATTTTGTATGGGGTATTGCAAATCCAGAAAGACGGCGTCACCGCCTGGAAAAATCTGGAATAAGACCGGCTGGCGGCGCTACGGCGCCGACAACACTTTCTGCAACTCGGCTTCCAGCGTGACGCGGTGTTCGGCGCTTTCCGGTTTTTTTCCTGAGATCACGAAAATATCTTCGACGCGCTCGCCGAGGGTGTTGATGCGGGCGCTTTCGACGTTGACGCCGGCGTTGGCGAGCGTGTGCGCGAGATGAGCGAGGAGGCCGGTGCGATCCTCGGCAACGATTTCGAGAAGGCAATGATGCGGATCGGCGTCGGCGGGGATGCGGACGTGCGGGGGCGGCGGG
>JAITBX010000171.1 GCA_031283405.1 Burkholderiales bacterium
GGACGGTCGCCCCTACGATTGCTTCCTGAATATCCCCAAACTCTGTGGATAAGTTTGTGAACATCTTGTCGAAGATGTCGCCAAGTTGGCTTCCTGACAGAGAAAATGCGTCGCCGTACAAAAAGTTTCACTGTTTTTACTCTTACAAATCAATCGGTTAAAGCGTAGCGACAGCCGTTGCGGCGGATCGAGCGGCGCATCGCCTTCACGCGGTTCATTGTTTTTGTTTATACCGTGCCACAATAACGACCTACCCGCTGCATTTTTAGCCACCTTTCGCCACTCGTTCTTTCGCCGCCGATGCCTTCTCCTTCTCTCACGACGCCCCCGTCTTCCGCCGCCGCTTGGCCGGTTTCCTTTCTGGTCAATTCCGTCCGGCTGATGATCGAACGGCACATCGGGCTGATCTGGGTCGCCGGCGAAGTGTCCGGTTTCACGCGCGCCGCCTCCGGCCATTGTTATTTCACGCTCAAGGACGATCAGGCGCAGGTTCGTTGCACCTTGTGGAAAGCCAAAGCGCTGGCGCTCGGCGTCGGCCGTGCCGGCGGACTGTCGCTGCGTGACGGGCAACACGTCGAAGTGCGCGCCGTGCCGACGCTCTACGAGGGTCGCGGCGAATTTCAGCTCAACGTCGATATGATCCGGCTGGCCGGTCAGGGCGCGCTCTATGAGCGTTTCCTGCAACTGAAAGCAGCGCTGGAAGCCGAAGGCTTGTTCGCCGCCGAGCGCAAGCGTCCCCTGCCGGATTTTCCGCGCGGCGTTGCGCTGGTGACTTCGCGCCACGGCGCGGCGTTGCACGACATGCTGGCCACGCTGGCGCGGCGCTGGCCGACTTTGCCTGTGGTGCTTTATCCGACCGCCGTGCAAGGCGACGGCGCCGCAGCTTCTATCGCCGAGGCCATTCGCATCGCCAACGCCCGCGCCGCCGACCCCAATACCGCAGACGGTATTGACGTGCTGATCGTCGCCCGCGGCGGCGGTTCGCTCGAAGATTTGTGGGCGTTCAACGAAGAAGCGGTCGTCCGCGCTGTTGCGGCGTCGCGCTTACCGGTTGTCTCCGGCGTCGGCCATGAAACCGATTTCACCTTGTGCGATTTCGCTGCCGACTTGCGCGCGCCGACGCCGACGGCAGCGGCAGCGGCAGTCGCGCCGGACGGCCCCGCTTGGCGGCGTCACCTCCGCGATCAGGAACGGCACATGCAGCGGGTAATGGAGAACGTTCTCGCTCGCGCCGCGCAACGGCTCGACCGCGTGAGCGCTCGTTTGACGCATCCGCGCGCGCGCCTTTCGACGCAGATAACACAGTTGCAAACGCTGACGACGCGCTTGCGGCAAGCGTGGCAAAAGCAGCTTGCGCCGATGGCGCAGCGTTGGCAGTTTTCGCAGCAACGCCGGCAACACGCGCTCCGCTTTCAATGGGCAGCCTATGAACGACGCCTCGCTTCGCTGACCGAGCGATTGACGCTGCTTGATCCGCAGCATGTTCTGGCGCGCGGCTACGCCATTGTGACCGCTGCCGACGGACATCCGGCGCTCGACGCCGCAACGCTGCGCGTCAACGACCCGGTGACCCTGACGCTGGCGCGCGGAAAGGGCGTGGCGACTATCGACGAAGTTTTTCCGGACGAGCGGCCATGATGGTTGCCTTCCTCCAAATTTTCAGACGAGGCGCGCTGTGCCGATTTGTTCTTGCGTTCTTCTGCTTGTTGGGGTTATCCGGCTGCCCCGCCGACAGTGCTTTTTATTACCCCTCGCAAACCGATTACGGCAATCCCGGGCAAGAAGGATTGATCTACGAAGCTGTTCGTTTTGCCAGCCGTGACGGCACGCAACTGTCGGGCTGGTTTCTGCCGGCGGTCGGCGTCACCAACCCGCGCCACGCCAAAGGGACGGTGATTCACGTTCACGGCAACGCAGCGAATGTCTCGGCGCACTGGCAACTTTCCGGCTGGCTGACATCGCGCGGCTACAACGTTTTCATCTTCGATTATCGCGGCTTCGGCCAATCGAAAGGATCGCCCGAACCGAAAGGCGTTTTTGAAGACACCCAGAGTGCGTTTGACTACATCCGAACGTGCGCCGATGTCGATCCCGAAAAGTTGGTGGTCTTTGCGCAAAGTCTGGGCGGCAACAACGCCATTGCCGCGATCGGGTTTGACGGGTCTGGCAACCGCGCCGGAATCCGCGCCATCGCGGTCGAAAGCACGTTTTATTCCTATTCCGCCATCGCCAACGACAAGCTGTCCAGCGCTGGCCTGCTCGTCAACGACGATTACAGCGCCAGCCGCTACATCGCCCAACTCTCGCCGATCCCACTCTTGCTCATTCACGGAACGAGCGACCAACTCGTTCCTTATCAGCACTCGGAGCGCTTGTTCGCTCTCGCCAAAGAACCCAAACAACTGGTGCTGGTTCCCGACGGCGGTCACATCGACGCGATGACCGCGCGTTTCGGCAATACCTATCGGGACTTGCTGGTCGCGTTTTTTGATGCGGCGCTGGCAAACGGCACACGCGCTCACGAACAAACCTCCCCTTAACCACAAAACAATAACTGCGGCTATACTAATAACTTCGCCGCCTCTCCACCCCGATCGACCATGAGCGCTCTTTCCTCTCTGCCCTTCACCAAGATGCACGGCTTGGGCAACGACTTCGTTGTCCTCGATGGCGTTTCGCAACCTTTCACTCTGAGCCGCGAAGCCCTGCGGCTGCTGGCGAACCGCCGCTTCGGCGTCGGCTGCGATCAGGTTCTGGTGATCGAGCCTGCTGTCAAAAAAGACGCCGATTTTCGTTATCGCGTTTTCAACGGCGACGGCAGCGAAGCCGGCAACTGCGGCAATGGCGCGCGTTGCCTCGCCGTCTTTGCCTACACCCACGGCCTGACCAGCCAACGCACTTTGCGTCTGCAAATCGAAACAGGCGTTATTGAAGCGCATATCGAAGACGACGGCCAGGTGCGCGTCGAAATGGGTGTGCCGCGTTTCGATCCCGCCGAAATTCCGTTCATCGGCGGTACTAACGCCATCGTCGAGCCGCTCGATTTGTTCGGCGAAAGCGTCGCCATCACCGCGCTGTCGATGAACAACCCGTTTGCGGTGCAAGTCGTGCCCAACATTTCCGAAGCGCCGGTGGACTCGCAAGGGCCGTTCATTGAAACACATGTGCGCTTTCCGAAAGGCGTCAACGCCGGTTATATGCAGATCATCGACCGCGAACACATCCGCATCCGCGTCTGGGGACGCGCCGTCGGCGAAACATTGGCCTGCGGCACCGGCGCTTGCGCCGCCGTGGCGACCGGCATCCGCCGCGAAGTTCTCGATCGTCAAGTCGAAGTCGAAACCAGCGGCGGCTTCCTGACAGTGATCTGGCCGGACGACAACGCTTCGATGATCCTGTGCGGGCCTACCGAAACGACCTTTGAAGGCATCTGGCGACCGCCCGTTTGAGTTTTGTTTATTCGATTTTTTCTTATTCGATTTTCCGGAGCCTTTCTTTCATGAATCCCATCGCCGTCCTCGAATTTCTGCGCGAGCACCCGCAATTTCTCGAAGACAACGCGCACCTGCTCTACCACGACGCGCCGACCTGGTCACAAGATGGCCGCGTACTGTCGCTGACCGAGCGGCAGTTGCGCACCCTGCGCGAAAAAAACGCGAACCTCGAACGGCAACTGCGCGACATGCTGCGCGCCGGCACCGACAACGACGTAACCGGCGAGCGTTTGCATCGCGTCACGCTGGCGTTTTTCGCGGCGCGCGATCTGGCAACGACACTCGATGTGCTGCAACAAAGCCTCGCCGAAGATTTTCAAGTGCCGCGCACCGCCGTGCGCTTGTGGGCAACGCCGAGCGACGACGCAGCGAAGCAACTCGTCGAATGTTTGCCGGTGTCCTCCGAAGTCCGCGACTACACCGACCGGCTGGACATGCCTTACTGCGGTCGCGACGTCAGCGGCGAAGTCAAAAGCTGGTTCGACGGCGCGAGAGATCTAGGCTCGTTCGCGCTGATTCCGCTGCGCGCCCGTCAAACCTTCGGCTTGCTGGCGCTGGCCAGCCCCGACGAACAACGCTTCCCGCCCGGGATGGGAACGGTTTATCTGACGCGCTTGTCGGAACTTGCCAGCATGGCGCTGGAACGGTATTTGGCGGATTGAGCGGCGTGTATTTCAATTAACGAAACACTTCAGGAAAACAAAAACACTGATGCCCACCGTTTTTTCTTCATCCTCTCCTGACACGGCAGCTTCCATCGCGTCGATTTTTCTTGCCGATCCGGTCACGCTCTATGAAGCGCGGGCAAAGCGTTTGCGCGCGCTGGCCGAAGCCGAACCGTCGTTGCGCGGCTATCTGTCGTTTGCGGCGCTGGTGGTCGAGGTTCAACACTTGTTGAATTGTCACGACAACAGCGCGCCGATGCCGACCACGACACTGCACGTCGATGGGGTGACGCCGCCGTTGTCGATGGCGCGGCTACTGCAAGACAAGCTCTGGCAAGAGCATTTGACGACATTGCTGGCGGCGCTGTTGCCTCACATGCCGGCGCCGGTGCAAACCGTGCTTGAGCGTTTGCGAAAAATGGACTCGGTGCAACGAATAGCGGCGGCTCACGCCTTGTTTAACAACGACACTTCGCTCACCGGCAGCGACGGCGCGCCGTTTTTCTGGGCGGCGTTGTCGCTGACGGCGATGCAGCGCGTGGCGCGCAGCAAAATCGTCGTCGATGATAAAAACGGCGTCGCTCGCCACTTATGCCCCTTGTGCGGCAACGCGCCGGTCGCCGGCGTCGTTCATTCGGACGGCCTGCGTTACCTGCATTGCCGGCTCTGCGAAAGCGAATGGCGCGCCGCCCGCGCGTTGTGCAGCAACTGCGAGAGCAGCCGCAACATCTACGAATGGCCGCTCGAAAAACAATTTCCGGCGATCAGGGCCGAGAGTTGCGGCGACTGCCGCAGTTATCTGAAAATCCTCCACCAAAAAGACGATTCGAATGTCGATGCCGTGGCCGATGATCTCGCCAGCCTGTCGCTTGACGCCCTCCTTGAAAACAAGAAATTCCGCCGCAGCAGCATCAATCCTTTTTTGTTTCCGTCGGCGTAGCGCGAAAAACGCAGCGAACACCAACGGGTCAATGCAGCCAACGCCAGAGTTGCCATGCCTTCGTCCTGCGCTGTCTCCGCAGAAATGACGGGGGAGAAGCGAGGCAATGACAAAGAATGACGCCGGGGGCGCGTTTATGCGCCTCTCAGGGGTGAGAGGCCCGCCAAATTTGCTACAATTCGGCATCGTGTGAGTCAGTGCGGCGGCTGGAACAGGAGCGCCGCTTTTTTTACAGGTGCGCAGTGCGGCGTAAAACCGGCGAGGCTGATCGTATCGGGATCGGGACAGGCGCATCGGGGGTTGGGATAAAAGTCAAGCAGTAGGATCAAGCAGTTCAGCATGCTCGAAATTCAGAATCTTGCGGCGCGTCGCGGATATGTGACGCTGTTTTCTCAGGTTTCCTTCAAGGTGGAGCCGGGGGAGGCATTGGTCATTACCGGCGCCAACGGCACCGGCAAAACGACATTATTGCGGATTCTGGCCGGACTGTCGCATCCCTTGTCGGGGAAAATTCTGTGGCAGGGAAAGGAAGTGCGCGCATTCGATCCGGTGTTGCGCAACAACATCACCTTCATCGGTCACGCTGCCTCGCTCAAGGATGAATTGACGGCGGAGGAAAATCTGACGCTGTTGGTGAAATTGGCCGGCGAGGAAGTAACGATGGATGCCTTGCGCGAGGCGTTGCGGGAAGTGGCGCTGGGCGCGCGGTTGACGGTGCCGGCGCGGGTGTTGTCGCAGGGACAGCGGCGACGCATCGGGCTGGCGCGGCTGAAGCTGGCGCCGAGGCCGTTGTGGATTCTCGATGAGCCGGTGACGGCGTTGGATCCGGCGGGGATTGCGTTGTTGACAGGGATGATGGCGGCGCATTTGGCGAAGGGCGGCGCAGTGATTGCGGCGACGCATCAGGCGCTGGATTTGCCGAAGGGCGCGATGCGCCAGATGTCGTTTCAGTGATGCGGAGAAAGAGGTAGAAACCGAGATGGTGACAGATTCTTCTCCGGCGTTCCCTGTCAAGGAGGCGATGGCTTTCGGCGACGGCGCGTTCACGGCGTTTGCCTGGGCGTTGCGGCGCGATTTGCGTTTGGCGATGCGCTCGCGCGCCGAGTTGGGTGTTCAGATTTTGTTCTACATCATCGTGGTGGCGTTGTTTCCGTTGTCGATGGCGCCGGATCGTGAATTGTTGCTGTTGCTGGGACCCGGCGTGTTGTGGGTGGCGGCATTGCTGGCGTCGTTGTTATCGCTGCCGCGCTTGTTCGCCAGCGA
The DNA here is from genome assembly GCA_031283405.1 of Burkholderiales bacterium. Lineage (GTDB taxonomy): Bacteria > Pseudomonadota > Gammaproteobacteria > Burkholderiales > Casimicrobiaceae > UBA931. The sequence goes on from JAITBX010000171.1 coordinate 6,363, forward strand.
TTACGCCGACGGGACGCTCGAACAAATGGCGTTGTCGCCGCTGCCGCTGCCGGCGCTTATTCTGGGAAAAATCAGCGCGCATTGGCTGACGACCGGCCTGCCGGTGGTGTTGCTGGCGCCGCTGTTGAGCATTCAGTATTCGCTGGAGAGCGAAGCGGTTTGGGTGTTGATGGCGGGATTGCTGATCGGCACGCCGGTGCTGTCGCTGCTGGGCGCGATCGGCGCGGCGCTGACGCTGGGGCTACGTTCGGGCGGCGGCAGTTTGTTGGCGCTGCTGATTTTGCCGTTGTATATTCCCATACTGATTTTCGGCGCGATGGCGGTCGATGTGGCGCGCAGCGGCGCTTCCGCCGGCGCGCAGTTTTCATTGCTGGCGGCAGGGTTGTTGCTGGCGTTGGCGGGCGCGCCGTTTGCCACGTCGGCGGCCGTGCGGATTTCGTTGGATTGATGGGGTAGGATTTCAAACGATGGGTAGATTCAAATACGCGGCGCCGGCGCAGTTTTATCCGCTGGCAGGAAAAATGGCGCCGTGGTTCGCGGCGGCGGCGGCGATTCTCGCGGTCATCGGGCTGGTCATCGGCTTGTATCTGGCGCCGATCGACGTGACGCAGAAAGATTCGTACCGGATCATTTTCATTCATGTGCCTGCCGCGTGGATGTCGATGTTTCTCTATGTGGTGATGGCATTCTGGGGCGCGCTGGCGTTGGCGATGAACACGCGGCTGTCGGCGATGATGGCGCAGTCGATTGCGCCGACCGGCGCGCTGATGACGGCGCTGGCGCTGTGGACGGGCGCGTTCTGGGGCAAGCCGACGTGGGGAACGTATTGGGCGTGGGACGCGCGAATGACTACGGAGTTGATCCTGCTTTTTCTCTACCTCGGCATCATCGCGTTGCGCAACGCCATCGACGACCCGCGTCGCGCCGACAAAGCCTGCGGCGTGTTGGCGTTGGTCGGCGTCGTCAACGTGCCGATCATCTACATGTCGGTAAAATGGTGGAATACGTTACATCAAGGCGCAACGATCAAGGCGGGAAATGCTTCGATAGCCGCTATCATGCTGGCAGGCATGTTGGTCATGGTGTTCGCTTTCTGGTTTTATTCGATTGCGGTGACGCTGGTGCGATTGCGCACGATCATGCTGGAGAGGGAGGCCGGCACGGCTTGGGTGGCGCGCCTAGCGGAAACAGAGAAGGAGCGGTAATGAGCGAATTTTTCGCAATGGGCGGCTACGCCCTTTTCATCTGGATGGCGTATGGAATGGTGGCGTTGCTGATCGCGCTGGAAATTATCGCTGTGCGGGCGCGCTCCAAACGGGCGCTGCATCTGGCGCGGCACAGCGATGCCGGTGTCGATGGAAACGGCGGCGGCGCGCAATTGAAGGAGGCGGAATGAGCGCTGGGCAAGAAACTCTACAGAAAACGGCAGTAACTCCAGCGGGGGGACTCAAACCGCGACACAAGCGGCTTCTCTGGATCATTTTCGGATTGGTGTTTATCGCCGCTATCGTGGCGCTGATATTGAATGCTTTCGGTTCCAGCATTACCTATTTTTATTCGCCGACCGAAGTCGTTCAGGACAAAGTGCCGCACGGGCGCGCGTTTCGCATCGGCGGCATGGTCGAAGGCGGCAGCTTGGTGCGCGACGCCAACGGGCTGACGGTTCATTTCAGAGTCACCGATACCGCCAAAGCCGTTCCGGTCGTCTATACCGGCATTCTCCCCGATCTTTTTTCCGAGAACAAAGGCGTGGTGGCGCAGGGCAAGCTCGACGAGCACGGCGTTTTTCAGGCGACGCAAGTGCTGGCCAAGCACGATGAAAATTATGTGGCGCCGGAAGCGGCGGCGGCAATGGACGCAGCGCACAAGGCGCGCGTCGCAGAAACGGTGAAAGAATAATATTGAAAATCGGCGTGCAGGCGTAATACGCGCGGCGCGCTTTTTCGCAACGGTTTGGGTAGATGAACGATGATTCCTGAGATTGGACAATTTGCTTTGATTTTGGCGGCGCTGCTGATGATGGTGCAGGGCACGCTGCCGCTGATGGGGGCTGCAAAAGGCATTTCGGCGTGGATGGTGTTGTCGCGCCGCACCGCGCAAGGCGCGTTTTTCTTTATGGCGCTGGCGATGGGTTGCCTGATTTACTCGTTTATTGTCAATGATTTTTCGGTGTTGAATGTGGCGTCCAATTCCAACACTAAATTGCCGCTGGTGTACCGGATCGCCGCTTCGTGGGGGTCGCACGAAGGGTCGATCATGATTTGGGTGTTCATGTTGGGACTGTGGTCGTGCGCCGTCAGTATTTTTTCCAAACACCTGCCCGAAGAAATGGTGGCGCGGGTGCTGGGCGTGATGGGCTTGGTAGGCACGGGGCTGCTGCTCTTTTTGTTGTTGACCTCGAATCCGTTTGAGCGCATTTTTCCGGTGCCGGCGGAAGGGCGCGATTTGAATCCGCTGTTGCAAGACCCGGGAATGGTGCTGCATCCGCCGATGTTGTACATGGGGTACGTCGGTTTTTCGGTGGCGTTCGCGTTTGCGGTGTCGGCGTTGTTGGGCGGTCGCCTTGACGCGACTTGGGCGCGCTGGTCGCGGCCGTGGACGACGCTGGCGTGGTGTTTTCTCACCCTCGGCATTTTGATTGGCAGTTGGTGGGCGTATTACGAATTGGGCTGGGGCGGCTGGTGGTTTTGGGATCCGGTCGAAAACGCTTCGCTGATGCCCTGGCTGGTCGGCACGGCGCTGATGCACTCGCTGGCGGTGACCGAAAAACGCGGCACCTTCAAAGTGTGGACAGTGTTGTTGGCGATCTGCACGTTTTCGCTCTCGCTACTCGGCACTTTCCTGGTGCGTTCGGGCGTGTTGACTTCGGTGCATGCGTTTGCGACCGATCCGCGCCGCGGCATGTTCATTCTGGTGCTGCTGGGGCTGGTGATCGGCGGCTCGTTGCTGCTGTTTGCGTTTCGGGCGCCGAAAGTCGGCACGGGCGGAACGTTCAAAATCGTTTCGCGCGAATCGGCGCTGCTGGCGAACAATCTCCTGCTGACGGTGGCGTGTGGAACGGTGTTGCTCGGCACGTTGTATCCGTTGTTTCTCGACGCTTTGAAACTCGGCAAAATTTCGGTCGGCCCGCCTTACTTTGAAGCGGTGTTCGTGCCGCTGATGGTGCCGACGGTATTCTTGATGGGCGTCGGCGCAGTGGCGCGCTGGAAAGAAGCGGCGTTGCCGGATTTGTGGGCGCGACTGCGCTGGGCGCTGGCGGTGACGCTGATCGTGGCGATTGCGCTGCCGTTCATTCTTGGCCGCACATCGCCGATGAGCGTGGCGTTGCTGGCGCTCGGCTTTGCGTTGGCGTTATGGATCATCACGTCGGCGGCGACCGGTTTCCTCGATCGCATCAAATACGTCGAAGGCAGCTTCGCCGCAAAACTGGCGCGGCAGCCGCGCAGCTACTGGGGAATGTTCGCCGCACATCTCGGCGTGGCGGTGTTCATCATCGGCGTGACCGTGGTCAAAGGTTTTGAAGCCGAGCGTGATGTGCGGATGACGCCCGGCGACAGCGTGAGCGTGGGCGGCTACAGTTTTCGCTTTGAGGGCACCACCGACCGCGAAGGTCCCAACTACATGGCGTCGCGCGGAACGTTTGAATTGAGCAAGGACGACAAAGCGATTCGCAAACTGTATCCCGAAAAGCGGAAATATTTTCAGTTCGGAATGCCGATGACCGAAGCGGCCATCGACAGCGGCGTTTTCGGGGATCGTTATGTTTCGATGGGCGAACCGATCAACGACGGCAAACAGTCGTGGAGCATTCGCGTTTATCACAAGCCGTTCGTGACCTGGATTTGGGCGGGTTGCATTCTGATGACGCTGGGCGGATTGCTGGCGTTATCCGATCGCCGTTATCGGGTGAACATGCGGCGTGATGTCGGGTTGGAGAAAGCATGAAGAAAAAATTGTTGTTGATGATTCCGCTGCTGGTCTTTTTTGTGCTGGCGGGTTTTTTCATTGTCGGGTTGAATCGCAATCCGCGCGAGATTCCTTCGCCGCTGATCGGTAAAGCGGCGCCGGCGTTTGCGTTGCCGGATTTGAACGCGCCGGAAAAAATTGTCGAGATAAAAGATTTCAAGGGGCAGGTGTGGCTGCTCAACGTTTGGGCGTCGTGGTGCGTTTCGTGCCGAGAGGAGCATCCGTTGCTGGTCGAGTTTGCAAAGACTCATGATGTGACCATCGTCGGATTGAATTACAAAGACAAAGCCGCCGACGGCAAAGCATGGTTGCGGCAATTCGGCAATCCGTATGTGGTGTCGGTCATGGATGCCGACGGCCGCGTCGGCATCGATTACGGCGTTTATGGCGTGCCGGAAACTTTTTTGATCGACAGGCAGGGCGTTATTCAGTACAAGCAAATCGGCGCGATTACGGATCAAGCGTTGAGCGAAATCATCCTGCCCAAGATCAAGGAGTTGAAACGGTGATAAAACGATTTTTTCTTGCTTGCGCGGTGGCGTTTTGTTTTAACGGCATGGCCGTTGCCGATGTGGCGCCGACGGATACCGATCCGGTGGCGCAGAAGCGGGCGATGGAGTTGGCGGCGAAATTGCGTTGTCTGGTTTGCCAGAACCAATCGATTGCCGATTCGGAAGCCGATCTGGCGCTTGATCTGCGGCGGCAAGTGCGCGAGCAAATCGCCGCCGGCAAAACGGACGCGCAAATCATTTCTTTCATGACCGACCGCTACGGTGATTTCGTTTTGTACGAGCCGCCCGTGAAAGGAACGACGATTCTGTTGTGGGTCGGTCCCTTGTTGCTGCTGATTGCGGGCGCGACGACGATGGTTTTTCTTTTGCGCGGACGCAACCGTGAGGAAGCGGCATCGCCGCCGTTGACGCAAGCCGAGCAGGCGCGGGCGGAGGCATTGCTCGAAGGCCGTAAGGCAGGCAACTACGGATCGAACGGAAAGGGGAAGTAACGTGGTCGGATTTCTGGCAGTAGCTTTCATTCTGGTCGTGGTGGCGAGTCTGTGGCTCTTTCTGCCGCTGTTCAAAAACCGTTCCGGCAAGGCTGGCGCGCCTGAGCGCGGGCAAGCCAATTTGCAGATTTTGCGCAATCAGTGGGAAGAGCTTGAAAACGATCATCGCACCGGCGCGATCGGCGATGCCGAACTGGCCGAGGCGAAGGCTGAACTCGAGCGCCGGACGCTGGAGGAGATGGCATTTCAGAAAAACGCGGCAATGACCGCAACCGCGTCGGCGAAGAAGCCGGCCATCATCTGGGGCGTGGCGGGGTCGCTGGCGATCTTGTGCGTGGCGGGAGTGTTTTACGGCGTGGTGGGAACGCCGCTGGCGTTTGATCCGAGCGTAGCGGTCAAGGAAGTGGAAGAGAAAAGCGGACACGACTTTACGCCGGCGCAGATGGATGAAATGCTGAGCGCTTTTGCCGCCAAGATGGAAAGCCAACCGGACAACATCGAAGGCTGGATGATGCTGGCGCGTTCTTACGTTCAGACCGGTAAATACCCACAAGCGGTGGCGACTTACGAGAAAATCATCAGGCGCATTCCGGATGAAGCCAATGTGCTTGCCGATTATGCCGACTTGATTGCGACGATGCAGGAGGGTCGCTTGGACGGACGCCCTATGGAGTTGGTAAAACGGGCGCTAAAGGCCGATCCGACGCACTGGAAAGCGCTGGCGCTGGCGGGAACCTATGCGTTCGACAAGAAGGATTATGCGCAAGCAGAGGCGTATTGGGTCAAGGCGAAAGCGGCAAAATTGCCCGATCCGGGCATCGCCGACTGGCTTGACGGAGGTATTGCCGAGGCGCGGGTGCTGGGCGGAGCGGAAAAGACTGCAAAAAAAGCAGCGAAATAGACCGTGAAAGAGGCTGAAAAGCGCACGAAAAACCAAAAAATACCCTGAGCCGGAGAGGGGTATTCTCATTGAGAGCCGCGTCAGAAATGCGGTTTTTTTAACACCTGTTACTTCTTGTTTGATGTAAGTCAAATAACAGACAAAGCACCACTCAGTAAAGGCGAAACTCTTGCTAGACTCCCGAAAACGGCATTTCGTTTGCTGTTTTTTTGGTAACGTTGTCTAATGTTGTTAACTGATGGGAGTTCCACCATGAAATCGAGTTTGATGGGTCTCTGGCGATACGTAGTACTCGCGGCCGCTTTGAGCCTTCTCGCGTTTGTTTCGCCGGCGGCAATGGCGCAAAAGAGCAAGAATGTCAATACGGCACAATGTTATGCTTGCCACCAACCAATTAAAGCTTTCCACGAAGGCAATAAACACAAGGCGGTCAATTGTGTCTCTTGCCACGACAAATTAACTGAACACCTGGCCGATGCTTCTGCGCGTCCGGTGACCAAGACCGATCCGGCTGTTTGCGGCTCTTGCCACAAACAGCAGTTCGATTCGCAATACAAGATGGACTGGGAACAGGACGCTCGTGCCGAGAAATCGCTGTACAGCGGCCCGACGCCGAATCCGGCGTTTGACAAAATCCTGATGCCGCACGGCTTCACCAAAGAGCATTCACTGCCGCGGTCGCACGCTTTCATGATGTACGACCAATTCACAGTGGATCGTTCCTTCGGCGGTCGCTTCCAACCGAAAGACGGCTGGAAAGACTATGCAAGAAATGCCGGCAACTTCAATGTTTGGGATGTTCTGGAAGACACCCATCCGGAAGATCAAACGCACAAAGCTTTCAAGCCCGGCTATGCGGCAGCGGCCAATCCGGTTTGTATCTCGTGCAAGACGCAGGATCACATCCTCGACTGGCAGTACATGGGTGACCCGGCGCCGAACGCCAAGTGGAGCCGGCTGTCGAATGTGGTCGAGCTTGCCAAGAGCGTCCAGCATTCACTCAACTGCTTCATGTGCCACGATCCGCACTCGGCGCAACCGCGTATTGTTCGTGACGCTTTGATCCAGGCGATTACCCGTCCTGATCCGGACAAGACCAATCTGTTCCATAAAGATCCGAACGCGGCGAAGATCGACGTCAAGGAAATGGGCGTTCGCGGCTTCACTCGCAAGATTGCGATTCTGGATCACTACGATACGCAGCTGCAATGCGGCCAGTGTCACGTTGAATACAACTGCAACCCGGGCGTAGATTCGGAAAGCGGCGAAGCGATCACGATGAAGGATCAACGCACCAACTTCTTCTCGTTTGTCAACGTTTGGGATCTCGCCAAGACGTACAAGGATCTGAAGTTTGTTGACTTCAAGCACAAGATCACCGGCGCGCCGCTGTGGAAGGGACAACACCCTGACGCCGAAACTTTCTATGGTTCGAAGCATCAGGTTGCCGGCGTTCGTTGCAGCGATTGCCACATGCCGAAGATGAAGGATCCGAAGACCGGCAAGACCTTCACGTCGCACTGGACAGTGTCGCCGAAGAATTACATCAAGGAAACCTGCTTGACGTGCCATAAAGATTGGAACGAGAAACAGGCCGTGTATGTAATCGACGCGATGAAGAACCACTACATGGGCAAGATGCGCAAGAACGAGTTCTGGCTGACCCGTTTGATCGACAAGATCGAGCAGGCCAAGTTGATGGGCGTTGACGCAGCGGCGATCAAAGAAGCGCAAGCCGCGCATTCGGAAGCGCACGTTTATTGGGAATGGTGGTCAGCGGCCAACGCCGGTTACTTCCATAACCATCAAATGGCGATCGACTCGATCAACTATGGCATGGATGTCTCGCAAAAAGCGATCGACAAGCTCGACAAAGCGATGGCAGACGCAGCCGCCTCGCGCGTGGCCAGCAGCCCCGCTCCGGCAGCGGCAGCAGCTCCCGCCAAGTAATCGCGAAAAGAGGTAAACTCAAAAACGGCGCCTTCGGGCGCCGTTTTTTTGCCCGTAAAAATGAGCGGGCGCTATGAGTGAGCGCGACCTTCACGCTCAATTTTCAAGTTACGGCTTTGCAATCATGAGAAACTGTGAAATAATGACAGCAACTTACTAATTTAGGCAGGTGCAAGATGCTGGATCGGGATGGTTATCGACCGAGCATCGCTATCGTGATCGCCAACACCAGAAATCAGGTTTTCTGGGGAAAGCGGCTTCGTGAGCATTCATGGCAATTTCCGCAAGGCGGTATCGACCCTGAGGAAGCGCCGGAAGAAGCGATGTACAGAGAGCTTTGGGAAGAGGTCGGCCTCTTCCCGCAACACGTCCGCATTCTGGGGCGGACGCGCGATTGGTTGCGTTACCACGTGCCGAAGCAATGGATACGGCGCGAATGGCGCGGCAATTACCGTGGACAAAAGCAAATATGGTATCTGCTGCGTTTTGTCGGGCGCGATTCCGACATCAATCTGCGGATGACCGAGAAGCCCGAATTCGACGCCTGGCGCTGGCACGATTACCAAGTGCCGCTCGACGCCGTGATCGAATTCAAGCGCGACGTTTACAAAAGTGCCTTGCAGGAGCTGGAGCGTTTTCTGCACCGGCGGCGCGGCGGGAAACAGGGATCAGGGGGCAGGCATCAGGAATCAGGAAACCACCCCGGCCTGCGGCCACCCCTCCAAGGAGGGGAATGGGGTCAGGATGCAGGGGCAGATTTCAAACCTGCTCGGATAGATCAGGAATCAGAGAGCAGGCAGACGGCGCTTGTCGTGACGACGCGGCAAGAAATTTTGGTTCCCGATTCTCGTTGAGAGCAACGCGATGCGCGTCGAGTACGAGTTGAAGTTCAGAGATGTTTGGGCGTTTTATTTTGTAGATTATTTTCTATTGGCGCCGATACAGTCGCTTTTTGGAGGAATTGCGATATTTGCTTTTTACGTCGCTTATACTTCTCTCTCTAATCCTTGTAACAGCGCAATTGCAACTACTATCGTAGCCAGCGCGATCATAGCAGTGCTGGCTTACATAGCGGTGTTGGTCGGGGCGTTGTTCAGCTCTGTTTTTTATGTGCGTTTTTCTGCAGATAATCTACCTGCACTTACAAAATACCGACGTCCCCCCGTCTTGAGTAGCATGGGGATTTAGAGTCCAAGTTGCAGTATATCGGTTTTTTCCGCTTCTTTCCTTTTCAACTGCTCCGCATATTGGGTGGGGGTTAGTCCACCCA
>JAITBX010000173.1 GCA_031283405.1 Burkholderiales bacterium
TGCAGTCTCGGCAAACCGCCTTCCAGTTGATGCGACACCGGCAGCGTCAACACAAGCGCGTCGCCGTCGCGTTGCAGCGGTTGCGCAAACGACGGCTCGACCTTCTTGGCGTCATCGGCGAAGAAATACAAAGCGCCGAGATGGGAGGTTTCAGGATGCGTCGGCGTCAGGCGCAGCGTGATTGTTGCGCTTGCGCCATTGCCTTGCGCGACAACCGTCCAGCCAACGAGCGGTTTCGGCAAAAGTTTTTGCGTTGCGGCGATGGCGGCAGCGTCGGCGGAAGGTTGCGATGTTGCGGCGACGGGCAGCGTCAACGTCAAATCGGCGCCGTCGGGAATGCAAACATCGCGGCACATCAGCCAGTCGGCACGCGCCTTGATGTCGAGCGACGGCGACGCGATGTTTTTCGTTTTGAACTCGGTGAGCAATAACACCTCGCGCTCATAGCCGTAATTGAGGAACGGCCCGACTTGCTGCGCTTGCGGCGGCGGCCATTGCAACGCGCCCGCTGTGGCTCCTTCCGGCAGCGTCCAGACAATCGTTGTCGGCAAGCCGGTATCGCCCGGATTTTTCCAATACGTGTGCCAGCCCGATTCCATGTCGAGCCGCAGCGCTACCGTGAATGTCGAGTTCGGCGCAACGCTTTGCGCATCGCTGATGAGCGACGCCTTGACATGGGGCTGCCCAAGAGGCTGCGCGCCGACCTGTCCCGCAAACGCAACGGCAAGGGCAAACAACAAAGCAAACAGCCGCGCCACGCCGTTCACGTCCGAATCTGGCCGCTGCCCAACACGATCCATTTTTGCGTCGTCAAACCTTCGAGGCCGACGGGGCCGCGGGCGTGCAGTTTGTTCGTCGAAATGCCGATCTCGGCGCCCAGTCCGAATTCAAAACCGTCGGCGAAGCGCGTCGAAGCGTTGACCATCACCGAGCTTGAGTCAACTTCGCGCAAGAAACGCATCGCCGCCGTATAGTTTTCGGTGACGATGGCGTCGGTGTGCTGCGAGCCGTAACGGGCAATGTGTTCGATCGCCTGATCGAGTGAGTCAACGACGCGAATCGACAAAATCGGCGCCATGTATTCGGTGCGCCAATCTTCTTCGGTCGCCTCGCGCATCGCCGGAATGACGGCGCGCGCGCGTTCGCAGCCGCGCAACTCAACGCCCTTGTCGAGATAAATTTTGCACAGCGGCGGCAAAATCGTTTCGGCAATCGCGCGATGCGCCAGCAGCGTTTCCATCGTGTTGCACGGCGCGTAGCGTTGCGTCTTGGCGTTGTCGGCGATACGAATGGCTTTTTCGGGGTCGGCGTCGGCGTCGATATAAACATGGCAAACGCCGTCCAGATGTTTGATCACCGGCACCTTCGCCTCGCGCGCGATGCGCTCTATCAAACTCTTGCCGCCGCGCGGCACGATCACATCGACGTGCGCTTCATCGCAGATCAAATGACCGACGGCCTCGCGGTCAGAGGTGGCCACGATTTGCACCATCGTTTCCGGCAATCCGGCGGCGCGCAATCCTTCATGCACGCAAGCGGCAATCGCTTGATTGCTGCGCAGCGCTTCCGAGCCGCCGCGCAGAATCACCGCGTTGCCTGCTTTCAAACACAAGCCCGCCGCGTCGGCGGTAACATTGGGGCGCGCTTCATAAACGATGCCGATCACGCCGAGCGGCACGTGCATCTTGCCGACCTTGATGCCCGACGGGCGCGACGCCATTTCAGTAATCACGCCGACGGGGTCGGGCAACGCTACCATTTGCGTAAGCCCTTCGGCCATCGCTTCGATAGTGGAAGGTTTCAACGTCAGCCGATCGATAAACGCCGCATCGAGTTGTTTGTTTCGTGCAGCTTCAACGTCCTGCGCATTCGCCGCCAACAACTCGGCGGCTTGCCGGCGAATCGCCGCCGCCATCGTCGTCAACGCGAGATTTTTGGCGGCAGTGTCGGCGCGCGCGACTTCGGCGGCAGCGCGCCGCGCCGCTTCGCCGACGGCGTTCATGTAAGCCGCGATCGAATCAAAGTCAGAAGGTTTCATGGTTTTCATCAGAATGTCTCCGGCGTCAGCGTTCGCACGCCGTCTTCATCGCCGAGCAAAATCACATCAGCGCCGCGCTGCGCAAAAATGCCGACCGTTACCACGCCGGGAATCTGGTTGAGCTTCGATTCCATCTCGACCGGATTCAGCAATTCCCAGCCGTGAACATCGAGGATCGCATTGTCGTTGTCCGTCGTAAAGCCGCTACGCCATTCCGGCTGTCCGCCGAGACGCACAATCGCGCGCGCCACAAAACTGCGCGCCATCGGAATCACTTCGATCGGCACCGGAAAATCGCCCAGAAACGGCTTGAGCTTTGAAGCGTCGGCAATGCACACGAATTTGCGCGAAGCCGCCGCTATGATTTTTTCGCGCGTCAACGCGCCGCCGCCGCCTTTGATCATCGCGCCGTGCTCGGTCACCTCGTCGGCGCCGTCGATGTACACCGACAAATCGCCGGCGTTGTTCAACTCCTCAACGGTGATGCCGCATTTTTTCAGCAACGCCGTCGTGCGCTCCGAACTCGACACCGCGCCCTTGATGGCGTTCCGTTTTTTGGCCAGCGCTTCGATGAAAAAATCCACCGTGCTGCCAGTGCCGACGCCCAGCCAAGCGTTGTCTTCGACATACTGAAGCGCCGCTTCCGCCGCCGCCTGTTTCAAATCGTCCTGTGTCATGATGCGTCCTCAGAAATTCCCGGAGAGAATAGCATTATTACACCGTTGCCGGAATACGCGAAAAAACGAGAGCATTCCCCCGACGTCCCCCCGTCTTGAGTAGCATGGGGATTTAGAGTCCAAGTTGCAGTATATCGGTTTTTTCCGCTTCTTTCCTTTTCAACTGCTCCGCATATTGGGTGGGGGTTAGTCCACCCA
>JAITBX010000183.1 GCA_031283405.1 Burkholderiales bacterium
TGGCATTACAATCACGAACGGCCCAACATGGCGCTGGGCGGGTTCACCCCCATTCAGCATCTTGCCAAGGCCGCTTAGCTTTCTACTTATGTTTGGGCTTTTTTAGGGGCGGATTACCATTGGTTATCGGCTGGCGCTTGGTAATCCTTTTAATTCCAGAGTTAATTGTTCTCCCACGCAAATAGATTTGTTTTCTTTGGAGACTGACAATGGATTCAAGTTAGAGCAAAGTGTTGCGAATTTCAAAAGGAAGGGTGTTGTCAAATTCAAGAAAGAAGGAGATACGCTGAAGTACGATAAGTGGGTAACTCATAAATTTGATTGGCCGCCTGTTCGCAAATCTCCCATGTATGAATGGTATGAGATCAAGGCGCAGTTCAAATTCAACAAACTCATAGACCTTCATGTGATGAAGCGCGTTGATGATTGATTCAAATCTGTACAAACTGGATTGCTTCGCTACGCTCGCAATGACGGCGTTCCCTATTCTGTCATTGCGAGGAGCAACGCGACGAAGCAATCCAGAAATGTAATTATCTGAATCGAAATTGTTCTGGCTGCGAGCGAAGCGTAACGAGACGCCGTGGGCGGCGCGTCGCCCCTACGTCCCGCCCCCATCCCAACCTTCCCCCACTTTCCCCGTAGGGGAAAGTACAAACCCCGTCGGGGAAGGAGCAAGTGTTTGATCCCTGATGCCTGATTCCTGCTGCTCACATCCCCTTCCACAACCACCCCACCGCTTCCCATTCGCGCCGTTCTTTATCGATCAGGTATTCGGTCAGCGGGTGGGCGGCGAGCCAGCGGGCGCCGAAGCGGCAGCTCAGGGTTTTTCCTTGCAGGCGCAACTTGATGACCGGCAGTTCGACCGGCCTTCGCGCGCGGTAAAAAAGCAGCGCCAAGCGCAGCGCCAGAATTTGCCGGCACAATGTCGCGTCTTGCAGATACGGCGCGGCTTTGCCAAGGCTGCCGCGGCAAGTGAGCGCCAGCACGGCCAAGCGATTTTGTTCGGCGGAGGAAAAGCCGGGCATGTCGCGGTTTTGCAGAATGTAAGCGCTGTGTTTGTGATAGACGATATGCGAAATCGAGGCGCCGACGCCGTGCAGCAACGCCGCCCATTGCAGCATTTGCGCGTCGGCAGCATCGGCTTTCGGACACAGTTGCCGGAACAGGTCTTGTGCCAGCGTAGCGACACGACGAACATGCGGGCGGTCGAGGTGGTAATCGTCGAGCAGTTGTTCGACGGTGGCGTCGCGGCTGTCGTGATCGTGATGGCGTCCCAGCAGTTCGTAGAGAGCGCCGAGGCGCAGAGCGCCGCCGACCGGCGCGATGTGCGGGATGCGCAGCTCGGTCATGGCGGCGCGCATGATGATCAGCCCGCCGGCCAGCACCGGCACGCGCTCCGGCTTCAGCGCCGCCAGTTTCAGATTGAAGAGTGTTTTGCCGGCGATCATCGTTTTGCGCAACGCCGTCAAACCGTCGGACGTGATGCCGCCGGATGACCAGCCGTTGGCTTCGAGAATTTCGCTCAACGCCAGCGCCGATCCCGACGAAGCGAATGCTTCGTACCAGTATTTGTGGTCGAAGGAGCGGGCAATCGGCTCGATCTCGGCGCGGGCGTAGGTTTCAGCTTTCTTGAAGTTGGCGACGGATAAACGATTGTCGGCGAAAAAACGCTGGCTCATGTTGACGCAGCCGAGCTTGAGCGATTCCAGTTTTTGCGGCTGGCTCTCCTGACCGATGATGAATTCAGTCGAACCGCCGCCGATGTCAATGATGAGCCGCGTCGCCGATGAGCGCGGCAGGCAGTACGACGTGCCGAGATAAATGAGGCGCGCTTCTTCGTGACCGGAAATGATTTCGATCGGGAAGCCGAGCGTCATCTCCGCTTCGGGCAGAAAGTCATCGACGTTGGCGGCGATTCGGAAGGTGTTGGTAGCGACGGCGCGAACATGCGAGGAATCGAAATCGCTCAAGCGTTCGCCGAAGCGGGCGAGGCACATCAACGCTTTGCGGCGGGCGGCGGCAGTGATGCGATTTTTTTTATCCAGCCCGCCGCCGAAGCGTAGCATTTCGCGCAAGGTTTCCAGCACCCGAATCTGCTGACCGCGAACTTCGCCGATTTCGAGGCGGAAGCTGTTGGAGCCTAAATCGACGACGGCCAGTGTGGCCGGAGCGGAGGAAGAAGCGGAAGAAGGGCGCATTGCGGAGTGGTTAGCGTTTACAGACTGGATTGTAAACGACATTACGGGGATCAGGAATCAGGGATCGGGAATCAGATGTAGGGGCACGGCGCGCCGTGCCCTTCGTAGGGGCGACCGTCCTCGGTCGCCCGCTCAGACGATTCTGATGCTCCCATCCCAACCTTCCCCCAGAGGGGGAAAGAGTTTCAAACTCGCTCTCCTTCGTGATTTGCGCCGTTGTTTGAAGCCGGTTTAGGTTGAATCTGCTATGCTGTCGATCTCATGAAAGGGACGTTGTCATGCCGGATTATCTGCAGAAAATTCTGACGGCCAAAGTTTACGATGTCGCCGAAGAATCGGCGCTGGAGCTGATGCCGGCGTTGTCGGCGCGGGTCGGCGCGCCGTTGTGGCTGAAACGCGAGGATCAGCAGCCGGTGTTTTCGTTCAAGTTGCGCGGCGCTTACAACAAGATGGCGCATCTCTCCCGCGCCGAGCGCGATCGCGGCGTGTTGGCGGCGTCCGCCGGCAATCACGCGCAGGGCGTGGCGTTGGCGGCGCAGAAAATGGGTTGCAAGGCCATCATCGTGATGCCGGAAACGACGCCACAGATCAAGGTTGCGGCGGTGGCCGGCCGCGGCGCGCAAGTCGTGCTGCACGGCGAATCGTTCAACGAGGCTTACGAGCATGCGCTGACTTTGCAGCGGCAAACCGGCGCGGTGTTCATTCATCCTTACGACGATCCCGATGTGATCGCCGGACAGGGCAGTATCGGCATGGAGATTTTGCGCCAGCATCAGGATGAAATCTCGGCGATTTTCGTGCCGATCGGCGGCGGCGGGCTGATCGCCGGCATCGCCGCTTATGTGAAGCAGGTGCGCCCCGACATCGAAGTGATCGGGGTGCAGCCGGTGGATTCCGACGCGATGGCGCAGTCGATTCAGGCCGGCAAGCGAGTGACGCTCGCCAATGTCGGGCTGTTTGCCGACGGCGTGGCGGTCAAACTGGTCGGTGAAGAAACGTTCCGGCTGGTGCAGGAATACGTTGACGAGATCGTTTTGTGCGACACCGACGAAATTTGCGCGGCGATCAAGGATGTGTTCGTTGACACGCGCTCGGTTCTGGAACCGGCGGGCGCGCTGGCGGTTGCCGGCACCAAGCGCTGGATCGAAACGCGCGGCGCGCCGGCGGCGGCTTGCATCGCCATCGCCAGCGGCGCCAACATGAATTTCGACCGGCTGCGCTTCGTTGCCGAGCGCGCCGAGTTGGGCGAAGCGCGTGAAGCGATTTTCGCCGTGACTATTCCCGAACGACCGGGCAGCTTCCGCGCGTTTTGCGAAATCATCGGTCGCCGCGCCATCACCGAATTCAACTACCGCTACGCCGACCCCACGATCGCGCATATTTTCGTCGGCGTCGAAGTGGGCGGGCGACACGAAAAAGAGCGTCTGTTGCGCGAATTTGCGGCGCAGAATATCGAAGCGCGTGATTTGTCCGACGACGAAATGGCGAAACTGCACATTCGCCATCTGGTCGGCGGCCATGCGCCGCAGGTAGAGGATGAATGCCTGTACCGCTTCGAGTTTCCTGAGCGCCCGGGCGCGTTGCTCAACTTTTTGAGCAAAATGAGCGCCGGCTGGAACATCAGCCTGTTTCATTACCGCAACCACGGGGCAGACTCCGGTCGCGTATTGGCCGGCATCCAGGTGCCGCCCGCCGACGATGCGGCGTTTCAGACGTTTCTGGAAAACCTCGGCTACGCCTATGTCGAGGAGACCGGCAATCCGGCCTATGCGATGTTTCTTGGGCATTGAGGAATCTCCCCAAGGCTTGCCCCTGGGCTTGTGCATAACATGAACCGGCGCCAAGCCATGCTGGCGTTTTCCGAAAGGTGTCGGGAATACGACGCAACGCGGACTTTCTTGGAGCGCGAAGGTGTTTTCTCTGGAAAGTTTCAGCAGAATCATGGCAAAATCTTAAAACGTGTAAGCGATTTTGCCGTTCGGGGAAAGAGAAAAGGGGCGGCGACCCAGGCCGTGCCGAAAAGTTTTGAGGAAAAGGAAAAAGGTTGATGGAAACAGACCAGCTTGCAGGCATCAAAGTGATGGTGATCGACGATTCCAACACGATCCGCCGCAGCGCCGAGATTTTCTTGCTGCA
Source organism: Burkholderiales bacterium (assembly GCA_031283405.1). Lineage (GTDB taxonomy): Bacteria > Pseudomonadota > Gammaproteobacteria > Burkholderiales > Casimicrobiaceae > UBA931. Next base: position 4,338 of record JAITBX010000183.1, read on the forward strand.
AGCCGGATGTGTGGTGATTCTGGCGGAAGACGGTTTCGACGCGCTGGCCAAAATTGCCGATCAGAAACCTGATCTGATCTTTGTTGACATCATGATGCCGCGGCTGGATGGTTATCAGACCTGCGCGTTGCTGCGGCGCAATGCCAAGTTCAAGCATACACCGGTGGTCATGTTGTCGTCGAAAGACGGTTTGTTCGACCGCGCGCGCGGCCGGATGGTGGGTTCGGATTTGTATCTGACCAAACCGTTTACCAAAGACGAATTGTTGCGGGCGGTGGCGACGCATGTGCGGCGGCAATCCTAAACTATGGGACAATGCAAGAAGTTTGAGTATTGAAGAATGACATCGTTTGAATACGGGCAAAGCTATGGCAAGAATTTTAATCGTCGATGATTCACAGACAGAACGGTACATGTTGAGCGAGTACCTGACGCAAGGCGGTCATGTGGTATTCCACAGCAGTAGCGGCGAAGACGGAATCGCTCAAGCCAAGAAAGTGAAACCGGATTTGGTGGTCATGGATGTGGTGATGCCGGGGCTGAACGGCTTTCAGGCCACCCGGATTTTGCACCAGTCGCCGGAAACCAAAGACATTCCGGTCGTGTTGTGCACGACCAAGGACAAGGAAACCGACCGAATATGGGGATTGCGGCAGGGCGCTTGTGAGTACCTCACCAAGCCGGTCAAAAAAGACGAATTGCTCGCCAAGATCAGCGAACGTTTGAAGCAGTGACCACGGTAACGAAATGAGCACTCCGACACCGAAACCGCATTCGGTCAAACGCACCAATCTGCAGGCTTTCCAGAACGAGTTAGTCTCGCGGATGATGGCGCCGGCGGCAATGGAAGGTGTCGTCTCGCAGTTGGGCTTTGCGGCGGGCGAGGGGCGCTGGCTGTGCCGTCTCCAGCAGACCGAAGAGGTGCTGGTGTCGCCGCCGATCACGCCGGTGCCGTTGACGCAGCCGTGGTTTCTGGGATTGACCAACGTGCGCGGCAATTTGTACAGCGTGATTGATTTTTCGTTGTTTCTGGGCAAGGCGCCGGCGCTTCCCGGTGCGGACACGCGGCTGGTCTTGCTTTCTCGCAGCACCGGCGCGACCAACGCGGCGCTTCTGGTGCAGCGGGTTTACGGGTTGCGCAGCGTCAAAGGTTTTGCGCCGACCGGACAGGGCGCGCAGGACAAAGCGTGGAATGTGCAGAATTGGATGGATGCGGAAGGTCATGCCTGGCATGAAGTGGATTTGGGCAAGTTGGCGCAGGATGCCGAGTTTCAGCATATCGGGCGTTGACGAGATTTGATTTGTTGATTGACAAGAGAAGAAAGAGGCGGAGGGCGCATGGCACTTGAGAACCCTTTTGTAAAAAAACTATCGATTCCGGCCATCTTGATAAGAGGCACGATAGGATTGGCGGCGGTGCTGGCGGTGTTGGCGGTGGTGACTTTCATCCAGTACCGCGACCTCACGCAGTCTTCGCAGCATGCGGTGATGGCTGTGGAGACGAGCGAAGCGCTGGCCACGATCAACAATGACTTGGGGCAGTTGACGGCGCGCGGCAGCGGCCAGACCTTGGCACGCCTGAGTGAGGACGCTCAAAAATCCGGGAAAATGCTGACGACGCTGGTGGAGAAGCAGAATTCGCTGTTGCATCTGCCTTCGTCGGAGATCGACTTGCTCGTGAAGCAGTTGCAGGAAGGCTGGCAGCCGGTCGAGCGCGGCCTCAACACGCTGCAATCGCGCAAAGAGATGATGAATCGTCTGGACGACGCCTACATGGCGATTGCCGACGCCGGCAATGGCGCGCTTTTCGTGCAGGCGCGGGCAGTCGGCCAGCAGGCGTTGCACGATGGCGAAGCGGTAGCGCTGACAGATTTGGCAACGCAACTCGACGGAGAAGTGCAACGCTTGTCGCGCCATGCTGACGCTTTGCTGACCGGCACGAGTTTCGACGAAGCCGCGCTGGCGAAGCTGAGTGAGGAGGCGTTGCAATACCGCAGTTTGACGACGCGGCTGTTGCGCGAGCCGGGCTTGAAAGCGCAGTCATCGCGTCTCAAGTTGGGAGAATTTTTGAAGACGGCGGAGCCGTTTGAAGCGGCGCTGAACACTATTCTGGAAAATGGCAGCAGTTTCGGTGAATTTTTGACGGTCAAAGAACGGATGCGGGCAGATGTCGCCAAGGCCGATCAGATATCCAGCGAGTTGGCGCAACGCTACGCGGGCAAAGGCTTGTCGCCGGTGATGACCGCCATCATCTTCGTGTTGGCGGTGTTGCCGTTCCTCTTCCTGATTTACATGGAGAGGATCGTCGTCCGTGAAGCGCGTTCCCAGCTTCGCGCCAGCGAACAGGAAAACGTTCGCAACCAGGAAGCGATTTTGTTGTTGCTCAACGAAACCTCGCAGGTGGCCGAAGGCGATCTGACGATGCGGGCAACGGTGAGCGAAGCGATCACCGGCGCTATTGCCGACGCGCTGAATTTCACCCTCGACGAAATGTCGTCCGTGATCCGCGGCATCAATCAGGCCGCCGACCAGGTGACGCAGGAAACCGAGAAGGCGCAGAGAATTTCCGAGCAACTGTATGCGGCGTCGCAACAGCAAAGTCAGGAAATCCAGAAGACGGCGGACACCGTGCTGGACGTGACGCAATCCATCGGCGAAGTCGCGCAGTCGGCGACGCAATCGGCGCAAGTGGCGCAACAATCGCTGGTGGCGGCGGGCAAAGGCGGCGAAGCGGTGCGCAGCCAGATCGGAAGCATGAGCGAAATTCGCAACCAGATACAGGAAACCGCCAAACGGATCAAACGTCTCGGTGATTCATCATTGGAAATCGGCGAAATCGTGGGCTTGATTTCCGACATTACCGAACAAACCAACGTGTTGGCGTTGAACGCGGCGATTCAAGCCGCCGCTGCGGGTGAGGCAGGCCGCGGATTCGCGGTCGTGGCCGAGGAAGTGCAGCGTTTGGCGGAACGTTCGGGCGAAGCGACCAAGCAGATCGAAGCCATCGTGAAGACGATTCAGGCAGATACGCAGGATGCGGTGTCCGCGATGGAGCGTTCGACTTCCGGCGTGGTGGAAGGAACGCGGTTGTCCGAATAAGCCGGTCAGGCGCTGGCCGAGATCGAGCGGGTGTCGAACACGCTGGCCAAACTGATTCAAGGCATCTCGAAACAAACGCAAGCGCAAGCAGCGTCGGTGGAAGAAGTGCGCACGGGAATCGCCGGCATTTTGGCGACGACAGGAGAAACCACCGAGGGCACCGAGCAAACGACGGTCTCGATCAGCCAGTTGTCGCAAGTGGCGGCAGAGTTGCGGGCGGCGGTGTCCGGTTTCAAGATCGATTGAGGCGAAGGTTTGAGCAAACAGCAGGCTGTTGCGGAAAAGCGGTTAACGTAAAAGGAGTCCATCAGTGGTCACTGACGTCCATCCTGAATTTGATATTGGCCCATTGTCCTGGGTACAGGGCGAGATCGACCAGAGCCTCACGCACGCGCTGGAATCGCTGAATGCTTTCGATCCCGCTTTGAGAGACGCTTCGCCGTTGCAGCGGGCGCGAACGCATTTCCGGCAGGCGGCTGGCGCCATTCACATGGTGGGGCTGGATTCGCTGCAAGCCTACACCGATGAAATCGAGCGGCAGTTGGAACGATTGGGCAGCGGCGTTTCAAAACAAGAAGTATCAACGGCGACGCCGCTCATTACTCGCGCCTGCCGCAAGATGCAAAATTTTCTTGCCGAGTTGGTGCAAGGCGTGCCGATGGCGCCGCTCACGCTGTTTGCCGAATACGAAGGTCTGCAACGTCTGCGTGGCGTAAAAACCAGCCATCCCGCCGATTTGTTCTACCCCGATATGTCGGCGCGGCGCGATGACGATGATGACCCGCGGCAAGCGATTCCGCCGGAGCAATTTCCGTCTTTTCTTGTCCGGGAGCGGCGTCGGTACGAGAGGGGATTGCTGGCCTGGTTGCGCGGCGATATCAAGGGCGCCAACACGATGCGCGAAGCGGCGGAGAATATCGAAATCGTCACGCCGCAGCAAACCGTGCGCACTTTCTGGTGGACGGCGACCGCGTTGTTTGATGCGGTGCGCGAAGAAGCCGTTGCCAATACTTTTTTCCTGAAACATTTGTTGGCGCGGATCGACCTCCAAATCCGACGTTTGATCGACGACGGCGGCAGTGTGGCCGAACGGCTGCAACGGGAAACACTTTATTTTCTGGCCGTCAGCGCGCCGGCCAGCGAGCGCATTTGCAAGGTTCAGGAACATTACCGGCTGAAAGCGTTGTTGCCGCCGGAAGAAGCTGGCAGCGGCGCAGTCGCCGACACGATGGCGACGTTGCGGGCGACGCGGGAAGCGCAAGCGTTGACCGCCGAAGTCAAGAATCTGTGGCAACGCTTGATGGGTGGCCAGACCGATCAGCACGCGAAGTTCCGCGATGGTTTGCAAACATTGTGCGACAAGACTGCGGCGTCGGCGTATCCCGAAATGCAGCCGCTGTTCATCAGTCTGTTCAGAGGCAGCAGCAAGCTGACGTTGTCCAACGTTCCCGAAACCGTAGCGATGGAATACGCCACGGCGCTGTTGTTCGCCGAAGATGTTTTCACGCAACAAGGCGCGCCGGTTTCAGGCATTGCGGACAACGTTCGCATCATTCGCGCGCGGCTTGAAGCGGCGTTGACCAATCGCCCGTTGCCGGCGCTGGATGTGCCGGCGCTGGCGGCGCTGTCGGAACGCGCGCAGAATCGCATGTTGCTGGCGCAAGTGGCGCAAGACATTCAAGCCAACCTGCGGCACATGGAACAAGAACTCGACGCTTTCTTCCGCGACAACAGCAAGCGCGCGGGTCTGCAAGAGTTGGCCAAGGATGGTCGCGAAATCAGCGGCGCGTTGCGCATTTTGGGATTGGATGACGCCGATCATTTGCTGGCGGCCTGCATGGCGCAGATCAATCGTTACGCCGCGCCTGAGGGCGCTTCCAAGGCGGCGCCCGATCGCAAGGATTTTGAATTGCTGGCAGAGTCGTTGTCGGCACTGGGCTTTTACATTGAAGCCATCGAACAGCAGCGTCCGCAACGCGAAGAATTGATTCTACCGTTGCTGGCGCGGCAGCAGGAAAGAGCGCGCGAAAGGTCGCCGCAGTTGGGGGAGAAAAAGGCCGCGGCGGACGCCGGCGCAGCACCGCGGCAGCAACAACCCGCACCAGAAAAAGAAAAAACGTCGGTCAAGGAAAGCAAGGCGGAACCGGCGCCGACCCCCTTGTCGATCGAAGCGACCATTGATAAGAACATTTCGCGCTTGCAGTCGCTGGGGCAGCAGTTGCAACAGCATCCGCAGGAAAGCGCGTTGCGGCGGGACATCGAAAAAATTGTTCAGACACTCGGCGACGATGCCAAGCTGGTTGGCAATGCTTCGCTGTCCGACAAAATCAAACTCATTCGTGAGCGGATAAACGCGGGCGCTTTTTTTGAAATTCCGACACTGTTGGCGGGGCTGACGGAAACGGCCGTTGCGCCGCCGCTGCCGTCGGCGGAAACGCGGCGCTTGTTGCAGGTTGACGCCAGCCAACTCGATGCCGAGTTGCTCGACATCTATTTGCAGGAAGCCATCGAAGTGCTCGACGGCGTTCGCGAACATCGCGCCCAACTGGCGCAACATCCGCATGACCACGAAGCCTTGCGCACCGTTCGCCGCGCTTTCCATACGCTGAAAGGTTCGGGGCGGATGGTCGGGCTGACCGATCTGGGCGAGCTTGCCTACGATGTCGAAAAAATTCACAACAGGCTGCTCGAAAAAGGTTATCCGGCAACGCCCGTCGTGCTGGCGATGATCGACGTGGCCGAGCGCGAGTTTCGCCAATGGGTGGAAGCGCTCATCAAGAGCAAGACCGTCAGTCCCGATTCTGCCGTGCTTTACGCGGCCATCGACGAAGTGGCGCGTGAATTTGATTCGGAAACCTTGTTGACGCCGCCGAGCGATAAGGTAGCGCAAGAAACGGCACAAAAAAAAACATTACCCTCGGCCTTTGACGCCGTTGCAACAGTAGCGAAAGCAAAACCGGCAGAAGTTCCGAAAGTAAAAGCGCCGGAAGAAGAAAAACCGGAAGCGAAAGAACCAGAAGAAGAAAAACCGGAAGCGAAAGAACCGGAAAAGGAAAAATCGAAGGCAGAAGAACCGGCGGTGGAAACCAACTGGGACAAGTGGGAGCTTTCGCCGCCGCTGTCTGAAACAAGCGCAGCGGAAAAAACTCAAGCGCCCGTCAGTCACGTTGCGCCCATCGCAGCGGAAAAACCTGTTGAAAAAATCGTAACACTTGTAATGCCCATCGTGCAGTGTGACGACAGCAGCGGCGAAATTTCGCTTGAGATCGACATGGCGTCGCTCAGGAAAATTCCCGCCGGTGCGCCTCACGCAAAGAAAAAAGTGACGGCAGTTGAAAATCCCGATGGCTCTGTGTCGCTGGATATTGCGGCCAGTCCCGTTGCTTCAACGCCCATTGTTTTAGCCCCAATCGCAGCGGAACACCCCGT
>JAITBX010000071.1 GCA_031283405.1 Burkholderiales bacterium
GTAGCGCCGAACCTGCTGGACAGGAACTTTCAGCCTGCCGCACCGAATAAAGCGTGGTGCGCCGACTTGACTTATGTTTGGACGGATGGGCTCGCGGCCAGACCGAGTTGGAAAGAGCCTTATGACTCAATCGGCTTGGAAGGCGAAAAATAGAGGGAAGGTCAGTTTTGCGTTCATTGATGCATTGCCCTTTCTCAGTTCGCGCAGAATCGCGGGCGATCGGGACGATCGCCCCTACGTTGGGCGGCGCGCCGTGCCCCAACATTTTGATTCCTGATCCCTAACCCGCTTCCTCGACTCTCTTTTTCCACAAAGCAATAACCGCTTCGCGTTCACTTTCATACTGCGCCGGATCGACGCGGGCGGAGTCTTCTTCCTGCAACTGGGCGGCGTGTTGTTGGCGGCGGTAAAGCCGGTACGCCTGAATGGCGGCGTCGGCTTCGGCGGCGGTGATGAGTCCGAGCGTAGCGGCGGCGGTCAACAACGCAACGTTGCCGGTGTTGCGGGTCAAGGTCGGATAACGATGAGCATTCGACAGCACCAGAAACTGCACGATAAATTCGATGTCAACCATGCCGCCGCGGCCGAGCTTGACATCGAACAACGCCCCCGAATGCGCGTGCCCTTCCATCATGCGTTCGCGCATGGCGAGGATGTCGCGGCGCAGCGCTTCGACATCGCGCGGCTGTTGCAGCAGCGCCGCCCGTTCGCGCATGAACGCCGCGCCCAACGCGTTATCGCCGGCGATGAAGCGGGCGCGGGTGAGCGCCTGATGTTCAAACGTCCACGCTTTTTCATGTTGATAACGAACGAAAGCATCCCAGCGCGAGATCAGCAAACCGCTGCTGCCGTCGGGGCGCAGCCGCAAATCGGTGGCGTAAAGATTGCCGGCGGCAGTGGTGCTGGTCAGCCAGGTGTTCATCCGTTGCGCCAGTCGCGTATAGCGGGTGATGGCTTCATGATCGTCGTCGCCGGCATCGTAAAGAAAAACCAGATCGAGGTCGGAGCCGTAGCTCATTTCCTTGCTGCCCAGCTTGCCGTAACCGATGATGGCGAAACGCGGCGGCGGCGCATCGTCGGACACCAATGTTCGCCAACAATGCGCGAGGGTGATTTCGAGAATGAGATCGGCCAGCGCAGTCAAATGATCGGCCAGGCGTTCGACGGTCAATTGGCCGGCGATATCTTGCGCCAGCAAACGAAAGGTTTGCGCATGTTGAAAATGGCGCAGCTCATCCATCTGCCGCTCGGCGTCGCCGGCGTGCGCGTCCAGAATTTGCGTCAATTCACTGCGCCAGGCGATCCAGTCCGGTTCGGCGAGAAGAATTTGCGGCGTCAACAATTCGTCGAGCAAAATCGGGTGACGATTCAAATAATCCGCCGCCCACGAAGAAGCAGCAAGCAAGCGGGCGAGCGTCGGTAAAGCGTGCGGGTGTTCGGAGAGCAAGGCCAGATAGACGCTGCGGCGGCTGATGGTTTCGAGCAACGTGAACAAGCGCAAAAACAAAGTGTCAATGTTGTTTGATGAAGCGGCAGTTGACGATGTGGTTGACGCCGCCGCCGGAGCGATGTCGATGAGTTGTTGCGTCAGCGCGTCGAAACGTTGACGCGAACGCTCCGGCAGCGCCGCGTAGCGTTTGCTTTCGCGCGCGCGCAGGATGCGATCGGCGATGGCGTCAGGGTCATCGAAGCGATGCGCGACGAGCGTTTGACGAAGCAGTTCCGCCGCTTCCGGCGTGTTCCACGAAGGAGAAACCGAAGGTTGCGTTGTCGGCAGCGATGAAATCGTTTCGCTGCCGTAATGATCGTAACCGAGCAGCGCTTCAAAACGACGAGTGACTTTTTGCCGATGCGCGGTCAGCGCTTCCTGAAACGCCGCAAGCGTAGCGAAGTTCATGCTGTGCGCCAGCGCGGTGAGAGAGGCTTCGTCTTCCGGCAAGGTTTGTGTCGCCAGATCGTCGCGGTATTGCAAGCGATGTTCGAGGCGACGCAGAAAATCATACGCGACCAACAATTCATCGACCGCTTCGCGCGGCAATAAATCGCGTTCGCCGAGCGCACGCAACGCAGCGCGGGTGCCGTGCAGTTGCAAAGCCGGAACGCGGCCGCCGCGAACGATTTGTTGCGCTTGCGCGATGAATTCGATGTCGCGGATGCCGCCGCTGCCCAGCTTGATGTTGTGAGCGTAGCCGCGCGTTTTGCCTTGCACGCGGATTTGCTCGCGTACATCGCGCAGCCCTTCGTAAGCGTCGAAGTCGAGATATTTCCGATAAACGAAAGGCGCAATCAGTTGTTGCAATTCGTCGTGCTCGCCGCCGGTGAGCGGCTGCGCTTTCAACCAGGCGTAGCGCTCCCACATGCGTCCCTGCGCCGTCAGATAATGTTCAAGCGCGTCGAAGGAAACGGCCAGCGGCGAGGCGTCGCCATAGGGGCGCAGCCGCATGTCCACACGAAACACAAAACCGTCCGCCGTCACTTCGTCGAGCGCGGCAATGACGCGCTGTCCCAAGCGAACAAAAAATTCGTGGTTGCTGAGAGGGCGGGCGCCGTCGGTTTCGCCCTCTTCGGGATAGAGAAAAACGAGGTCGATGTCGGACGACACATTCAATTCGCCGCCGCCCAGTTTGCCCATGCCGACGACGATGAACGGCTGCGCCTTTCCTTCCGCGTTGCACGGTTGGCCGCGCGTTTCGACAAGCTGCGTTTGATGCAGCGCGACCGCCGCGAGGAGGGCGTCGGTCGCCAGCCGCCCCATGTTGCCGCACACTTCGTCGAGATCGGCCGCGCCGGTCAGGTCGCGCGCCATTGTGTGCAGCATGACGCGCTGGCGAACCTGCCGCAAAACGGCGGCGAGTTTGTCCGTATCGCCGGAAGCCGACGCTGCCGCGATGGGCTGAGTAACGACGGCGTCCCAGTCGAGCGGGCTTGAAAGCGCCGCCTCCCAAGCGGCGCGATAGTTGGGGCGCGCCGCCGTCATGCGCTGGGCGTAAGCGCTGAAAGAAAGAGCCTGAGACAGATCCATATCGAAAAAATGTTTTCCAATGTTGCCAAAATGCGGGCAGTTACGCAAACACAATAAAAAACACGGGAACCAGAGTACAATCAGCCAACCCTTATTATGACCCATCGGCTCACAAAAAAAACAACCTTTCTGAGAGAGCAGGCTTGAATTCCCGCGCCATTTTCATCTTTCTTCGCTTCTGGAGATTTTTCCGGTATTTGTTGTTTGCGGCGGCAGCGCTGCTGATTTTGTTCGTCATCGCTCTGCTGGTCTTTCGTTTCGCGTTGTTGCCGCAATGGGAAGCGCAGCCGCGCAAGGTCGCGGATTTTCTCGGCGAGCGCATCGGCCTGCCGGTGGCGATCGGCAGCATCAAAACCGGCTGGGATTGGTGGAACCCGCAACTGGCGATTCACGATTTGCAGATTTATCCGGCGGCGGAGAGTGTGGAGAAAAGCGCGGCAGCCGACACAAACTCGGAGGCGACCGACGCCGAAGCGCAACTGACGCTGCCGGAAGTTGAATTGCAAATAGACGCTTGGGATTCGCTGTTCCATCTGGACATTCGTTTTCACCGTCTGCAAATCGACCGGCCGACGCTGATCGCGCGGCACGATACGGAAGGGCGTTTGTTCATCGGCGGTGTGCTGCTCGTGGCGTCGCCGCGAGATGAGGACAGCGGCGGCAAATTCGCCGAATGGTTTCTGCGGCAACGGGTGATCGAAATCAACGGCGGCACGGTCGAATGGCGCGACGAGAAACGCGACGCGCCGCCGCTGATCGTTGAGCAACTGGATTTTCGCGGCGAGCGAAGTTTGTCGCGCTACCGTTTCGGCCTGCGCGGTGATCTGGTGTCGGAGACGGGCGCGACGTTTGAAGCGCGCGGCGAAGCGGTCACCGGCTTGCTGCAACGCAGCCTCGACCGCGACTGGCAAGGTTATGTGCGGCTGGAGCGCGTCGATCTCGGCGACCTTCGGCAATGGTTCGACTTGCCGATCGAAGTGACGCGCGGCGAAGGCAATGTGCAGGCGTGGGTGTCGCTGTCGAAACAGCGCGTGGTGTCGATCACGCTCGACATGGCGCTGCAAAATTTCAAAACATCACTGGCGTCAACAACGACGCCGCTGGAGTTGCAGGAAATACGCGGGCGTTTCACGGGAAAGGAAGAGCGCAACCGGCTGATTTTCTCGACGGAAGGATTGACCTTCGTCGAAAAAAACGGCGAACGCCTGTTGCCGATGACCGCAACGCTGACGCTCGAAGGATTCAGTCAGGAAACGCCGCTGCCGATGGCGACGCTGTTGACGCAAGCGCCGCGCGGCCGAGTGGAATTCGATCGGCTCGATGTGTCGGTGTTGAGCAGCTTGTTGCCGTCGCTGCCGCTGCCGGACAGTTGGCGCGAGCCGTTGGCGGCGCTCGATATTCGCGGAACGCTGGAGAACGGCGGCAGCAACTGGGAGCGTGTCCGCGAAGAAAACAGCGCGACGGATAATCGAAACTCTGATAACAAAAAAACTGATGAAAAAAATTCAGACAACGAAAAATCAAATGGCTCGCCGTGGCGTTTGATTCATTACAGCGCGCGCGCCACGGTGCGCAACGCGAGTGTGCAAACATATGGCTCTTACCCGGGCGTGCGCGGAATCAACGGCAGAGTGTCATTCGATGAAACGCAGGGAACGATGGCGCTCGATGGCCGCGATGTCGTGTTTGATCTTCCGCAGGTGTTCCCCGAAGCGTTGCCGCTGGGCGCGGTGGGCGGCAACGCGCGCTGGTCGCGCCAGCCGGAAGGCTTGTCCGTGCAGATCGACACGCTTCGTTTCGCCAACGCCGACGCCGAAGGCACGCTCACGGGAACCTGGCGCGCCAACGGCGGTGGCGGCGTCGCCGATTTGTCAGCGCAACTGCAACGCGCCACTGCCACCAGTGCTTATCGCTACATCCCGAAGATCGCCGGAGAACACATTCGTCACTGGTTGCACGAGAGCATCAAGAGCGGCGCGGTCAATCGCGCCACGATGGTTTTGAAAGGTGATCTGAGCCATTTCCCGTTTGCGGGCGGCAAGTATGGCAGTTTTATGATCGACGCGCGCGCCACGGGAGTGCAATTGGTTTACGATCCGGCCTGGCCTGCCGTCAATGATGTGGAGGCCGATCTGCGTTTTGAAAATGAAAGCATGACCATCACCTCCAGACGCGGTTCGATTTTCGATGCGCCGATCGGACAAACGCGCGCGGTGATTCTTGATCTCGGCGCACACCCTGCGCATTTGTACATCGAAGGCTCGGCCAACGCGCCGATGATGACTTATCTGCACTTTCTCGACGAGAGCCCGATCGGCGGCTGGCTCGATCATATGTTGACGGGCGCGCAGGCAACCGGCGACAGTGCGCTGACTTTGAAGCTCGACATTCCGCTGGGCGGCAATGAAGCAAGCGCCGTCAACGGCAGCGTCAAACTTGCCGGCAACACGCTCGATCTTCCGGGCGTGCCGTTGTTGACGCAAGCACACGGCACTCTGTCGTTCACCGAACACGATGTCAAAGCGGAGCGTTTGGATTTCGAAGCGTTGGGCGGCAGCGGAACGCTGGCGCTGACGTCGCGCAACGGCGTCGTCACGCTGACCGGATCGGGAAACGCCGATCTTTCAAAACTGCGCGCCGGCGAATCGCTGCCTTTACTTGATCGTCTGTCGGGCACGACGCCGTGGCAACTGGCTTTCAACACCGGCGGCAACAAGGGAACACATTGGGTGCTGACTTCGCCGTTGACGGGCGTGAATGTCGATTTGCCCGAGCCTCTTGGGAAAAGCGCAAACGTTGCTGCGCTGTTGCGAATCGCGCACGACACCTTGGCGGCAGCGGGCAAGGAAGCGAACAAAGAAGAATTCTGGCGAATCGATTACCGGACAGCAAGCAGCCCCTTGACCGTTCTGGCGCGGCGCGTTTCCGACAACGGCGCTCCGAATAAAGAAGTGTGGAGGCTGGAGCGCGCGCTGGTTCGTGTCGGCGAAACGAGAGGCGGAGAAAATCTTTCCTTGCCTTCGACGCCAGGGTTGTCGGTGCGCGGCGCGCTGTTGAAGCTCAGCACCGATCGCTGGTATGCTCTCTATCAAGCGCTGCCGAATCATGAGAGCGTTGACGCATCGGCCAACGCGCTGCCTCTCAACGATGTGGATGTCAGCGTCGGCGAATTGACCACGCTGGGGCGGCAACTGAACGATACGCGAATTTCGGCGCGCCGCGTTGCGGATGTGTGGAACATCGCATTCACCGGCCGCGAAGGCGAAGGCCACATGACTTGGGAGCGCGCCGGCGCGAACGGCGCCGTCAATGGCCGTCTGAAAGCAAACTTCACACGACTGGCGTTTCCGGAAGAAGCGGTGTTGTCGGACAAAGAGGAACGTTTCGTCAACACCGTGTTGATTCCCGGCAGCGCCAACCCTTGGCCGGCCATCGACTTCAAGATCGACCGCTTTTCTTACAAAGATAAAGACTTTGGGCAACTCACGATTCAGGCGGAGCCGCGCGGCACCGACTGGCACATGGAAAACACGCTGGCCAATTCCGGCGGCTCCGTCATAGCCAGTGGTTGGTGGCGCACCGCTCGGCAAGCGCAACGCACCGAACTCAACATCACCACGCAGATCAACGACGCTGAAAAGTTTCTCGATCACTTCGGCGTGCCGAGAAGTCTGGTCGCCGCCGATGTGCATCTGGAAGGCGCACTGTCTTGGGTCGGCGCGCCGCGCGATTTCGATATCGGCGCGCTCGACGGTCATCTGAATCTGACTGTCGGAAGAGGACACTTCACGCGGATCGAACCCGGAATCGGTCGCTTGCTGGGCGTGTTTTCGCTGCAGGCGTTGCCGCGCCGGATCACGCTGGATTTCCGCGATGTGTTCAGCGAAGGTTTTGCATTCGATTCGATCACCGGCAACACCGAGATCAACAAAGGCATTTTGCACACCGATGATTTACAGATGAACGGCGCTTCCGCCAAAGTGAAATTGAGCGGTGATGTCGATCTGGTCAAAGAAGCGCAGAATCTGAATGTGCACGTTCAACCCAGTTTAACCGACAGCTTGTCGGTGGGCGCAGCCGGCGCGTCGGCGCTGCTGATGACCAATCCGGTCAGCGCGGCCGTCGTCGGTCTCGGCGCGCTGGTCGGGCAAATGATCCTCGGCAATCCCATCGAAAAAATCTTCAGCTACGAATACACCGTCAAAGGCTCGTGGGACGATCCGGTCGTCGAAAAAAAGTCGCGTGAAGAAGTGCATGAAGCAGCGCGTGAAGAAGCGCCGCACGAGAATGCGCCGACGTCGCCTTCCGATGAAGCCCCAAAGTCCGACGAAATAAAAAACACGCACGAGGTAACACACGAGTAGGAGCGGCATTTTGCCGCCCGCAAGCAGGAGCAATCACGATGCGCAACATGAATGTCGCGGCAGTGCAAATGGTGTCCGTTCCGGAAGTCGAAGCGAATCTCATCGCGGCGCAGCGCGGCATCGAAGCCGCCGTCGCACAAGGCGCCGAACTGATGCTGTTGCCCGAATACTTCGGAACGCTGGGCGCGCCGCTGCCGATGCGATTGGCCGCTTATGAAAACGATGGCGACGGCGCGCAACAGCGCTTTCTTTCAGAGATGGCGCGAACGCATCAAATTTATTTGATCGGCGGCTGTGTTCCGATTCGCGCTTCGGGCGACAACGCGCAGGAGATGCCGCGCGCCCGCAGCGCTTGCCTTGTCTATGATCCGAACGGCGAACGTATCGCGCGCTACGACAAAATCCATCTTTTCAAATTTGCGCATGGCGAAGAGTCTTACGACGAAGCGCAGTTGATCGAAGCCGGCGACACGCCGGTTATGTTTGAAGCGCCGTGCGGTCGCGTCGCCTTGTCGATCTGCTACGACCTGCGCTTCCCGGAACTTTATCGCAGCCTCGGCGATGTTGCGTTGACCGTCGTTCCCGCTGCGTTCACGGCAACGACGGGACGCGCGCACTGGGAAATTCTGCTTCGCGCCCGCGCCATCGAAAATCAATGCTATGTTCTTGCCGCAGGGCAAGGCGGCCATCATCCGAACGGACGCGAAACGTATGGGCACTCGATGCTGATCGATCCGTGGGGACAAATCGTCTCCTGCCTGCCGGAAGGTGAAGGCGTAGCGGCAGGTGTTGTCGATCCGGCGCGCATCGAAGAAGTACGAAGCTGGTTGCCGGCATTGCAACATCGGAGGTTGTAGATTGTGGGTGAGCAAAGCGAACCCCAACACAGCAGCGTTTCAAATAGCGTCATCTTTGCATCTGCCAAAAAATGATCTCTCGGAGTGTACAAAGGTGCAGCCCCGTGGCCCGCTTCGCTCGTTGCAGCACCGCCCCGTTGGGGTTCGCTACGTTCCACCCGCAACCTCCGCCCCCAACATCTCGCTAATCTTTTCGCTGCTCTTGAGACCGCTGCCGGTCAGCTCGACGACGACGGAAGCGGCGGGGTCGATCTCGCCTTGTTCGCGCAATTTGATGAGCGCGGCGGGCGCGACGGCGGAGGTCGGCTCGATGTAAAGCCCTATCTTTGCCATGATTTTCAGCGCGTTGAAAATTTCGCTTTCGGCGACGGTGACGAACAAGCCGTTCGTTTCGCGCACGGCAGCGAGAATGGCGCGGCCTTTGATCGGCGCGGCGATGGCGATGCCTTCGGCCATCGTGTTTTCTTTGTTGACGGGAACGGGGACATCCATCCATTGTTGCCACGCGCGCGCCAGCGGCGCGCAGCGCGCGGCTTGCACGGCGATGAGGCACGGCAGACGGTCGATCATGCCGGCGTTGCGCAATTCGTTGAAGCCGAGGCAGCATCCCAACACCAGCGAACCGTTGCCGACCGGAACGATCACGGCATCGGGCGCGCGAAACTCCAGTTGTTCCCAGAGTTCAAACGCCAGCGTTTTGACGCCGTGAATGAAATACGGCGACCAACTGTGGCCGGCGTAAAAAGTGGCTTGCGCGGCGTTGAGCGCGGCGGCGGTGACGTCTTCTCGCGTTCCCTGAATTGGAGAGAGGCGCGCGCCGTGCAACGCGATCTGCGCGGTCTTGCCGATGGAAGCATGCGCGGGAACAAAAATGTGCGCGTCGATGTTGGCGCGAGCGCAATAGGCGGCGACGGAAACGCCGGCGTTGCCGGAAGAATTCTCGATGATTTCGGTTAATCCCCAGCGCTTGAGTTGCGAAACCATCACCGCGCTGCCGCGATCTTTGAACGAGCCGGTGGGCATCATGAAGTCGAGTTTGAAATGCGCGTCGCCCCATGCGCCGGCGAGCGGAAGAAGCGGCGTTGCGCCTTCGCCGAGCGTGACGGCGTCAGCGATGGGAACGGGCAAGGCGTCAGCGTAACGCCACAAATTCGGCCATAGATTTGATGCGCGTTCGCGCAACGCGGCGAGATCGAAGCGCGCCGGAGATTCCAGCATCAATGTGCCGCCGCAATCGCAACGCCAGCGCGGTTTTTCGGTGGGGTAGGATGCGGCGCAGTGTTCGCAAACAAGCATGAGCGTTTCTTCGGCGGATGAAATTAACGTTTCAGCGCCAGCAGAAAAACGCCGGCGCCGACCATGAAAATGCCCGTCCATTCGCGGACGGACGGACGCTCATCGAGGAAGAGAACGGCAAAGAGCGCCACGAGAATAACGCTGAGTTTATCCACCGGCGCAACTTTGGAGACTTCGCCGAGCTTGAGCGCGCGAAAATAGCAGACCCAGGACGCGCCCGTCGCCAGCCCCGACAACACCAGAAAACCCCACGCGCGCATCGGCAACTCGAACGGATAGCGCCATTTGCCGGCGAAATAAACGAAGCCTGCCAGCACGACGAGAATTACCACGGTGCGAATCAGCGTGGCCAAATCGGAATCGATGTGCTCGACGCCTGCTTTGGCGAAGACGGCGGTCAGCGCCGCGAAGACGGCGGACAGCAAAGCCCAGAAAACCCAGTTTGACGTTAGCGGCATAGCGGCCTTTCAGAAAACCGATACCGCTACATTAACGCTTTTCGGAGATGAGGGACAGAGGCGTCAGACAAACAAAAAGCTCCGCAAGCGGAGCTTTTTGAGACTTTCACTTGGCGCGCCCGGCAGGATTCGAACCCACGACCCCCTGGTTCGTAGCCAGGTACTCTATCCAACTGAGCTACGGGCGCAAAAGATACATTATAGCAAATCCGGCGGTTATGCGCCCGGCTTTCGGTTTTGATTCAACCCTGTGCAAATATTCTCGCCTCGCTTGCGGGAGAGGTGTAGGAGCGGCTTGTGGCCGCCCGCAAAGATTCGGACGATTTCAGGTCGCCCCTACGGCTCTTTCTAACCAGAAGGGGAATGACAAATTATTCAGAGCGCCCCTGCCGCGATTTTTTCTCGCCGATGATGTCGGCGCCGACCGGAGGCGAGAAGGTGAAAAGTGCGGCGCTGAGTTCGGGATTGTATTCGACGTAACGAAAACGCGTCCGGATTTTTTGGCCGAAAGCGTCGTCGAGTTCCAGCGCGGCGAGCTTGCCTTGCGAAAAACCCAGTTTGATGTTGGTGAATCCCGCTTCTTTGTCGCGCGGTTTCGCTTGCAGCCATCGCGTGCCCTGCTCGTCGGGCAACGCGGTCAGCTCAAACGCGCGT
>JAITBX010000224.1 GCA_031283405.1 Burkholderiales bacterium
CGAAACAAACGTTATTAAAAAAGTTGTTGCGCTGGCAATGCCGTCTATTCCTTCCATGCGAGTCGAAGAATAAGACAAGCCAAGAAAAACGATGGCGTTCTGGAGCGATGACCAAACAAGCCAAATCGCAAAAAGGCGAACTGCCAGACCGATAATTTGTTGAGGAGTCATGATGTTTTCTCCAATGCGAGGGGTCGGGGTACAGGGCACGGGCGTGAAACAAGCCTTACCAAATGATGATATTACGGCAAAAGAATGACGCGCCGCAAGCAAAGGGTGGAAAGCGTGAATAGGATGGGGTGAGCCTGTGAACCCCAAAGGGCGAGAGCGGCTCAACGCGGCGGGCACGGTACGCCGTGCTCCTGCAACGTGTTTGTCGCGCTAAGAATTATCGAACAATTCTTTCGTCCGGCAATTTTTGAAAATGTCTTGCTCTTTCTCGTAGGTAAACGTTTTCACTTCCAGCAATCCGAGAATGGAATGATACAGATTGTCGTGTGTGAAGGTATTCTTTTGAGCGTCTTTGCGCAAGCATTCATAATTCACATAATCCCAACGCTTCATGGTTTCACTCATCCATAAAATCATGGGAACGTGTTGTTGCTCTTCGGGCGCCAGCTTGTAAGGGAGGGCGTTCAGATAGATGTTGTTTTCTCCAAGAGATTCGCCGTGATCGGAGACATAAAGCATTCCAGATTCGTACTTCGGATATTTTTTCAACAGGTCGATCACGGAAGAGAGGATGTAATCCGTGTAAAGGGCGGTGTTGTCGTAAGCGTTGATGATTTATAAGGGCGGGTTTGAAGCCCGCCCCTACTCTGTTTTTTGTGGGCGACCACAGGTCGCCCCTGCGGTTGGCGGGAGAGCGAGGACGCTCTCCCCTACGCGCTACGCCAACGCTTCTTCGCAAACCGTCTCTTCTTCATACGGCGTATCTTTCTCTTTTTCCATGTTGCGGAACGCGACGGAAAGCATCAGCTTGATCCGGTTCAACTGGTTGACTTCCGATGCGCCGGGGTCGTAGTCGATGGCTGTGATGTTCGCGTAGGCGTAGTGTTCTTTCAGCGCTTTGATGACGCCTTTGCCGGTGATGTGATTGGGCAAACAGGCGAACGGTTGCATGCAGATGATGTTGGGCGCGCCCTGTTCGATCAACGACACCATTTCGGCGGTGAGGAACCAGCCTTCGCCGGTCTGGTTGCCGCGTGACAGAATCGGCGCAGCGCCGAACGCCAGTTCGTCGATGCTGTGCGGCGACTCAAAGCGTTTGCTTTGCGCCAGCGCCTTGCGCATATCGCGCCGGTAAAACTCCATCGCCTTGATGACCAGACCGCCAGCGAGCGCCGCCAGTTTGCTTTTCGACAAAAACTGATGGTTGAAGTCGTAGTCGTAAGCGCAATACAGGAGGAAATCCATCAGCCCTGGCATCACCACTTCGCCGCCTTCTTTTTCGATGATCTTGGCCACATCGTTGTTGGCCATCGGGTGAAATTTCACCAGAATTTCGCCGACGAGGCCGACGCGCGGTTTGCGTTGTTCGACGATTTCGAGACGATCGAAATCACGAACGATGTCGTAAATGTTCTTTTTGAAATCGGAGAAACCGCCTTCAAGAATCGCCTGCTTGCAACGTTCCACCCAATGCTGATACAACGCTTCCGTCGAGCCGGGCACTTTTTCATACGGGCGAGTGCGGAACACGGTTTGCATCAAGAGATCGCCATAGACGACGCCCATCATCAGGCGTCCCAGCAACGGCCACGTCAGTTTGAAACCGTCGTTCTTCTCCATCCCGACCGCGTTGAGCGACAACACCGGCACATCGGGAAAGCCGCTGTCGTGCAGGGCTTTGCGCAGATAGCTGATGTAATTGGTGGCGCGGCAGCCGCCGCCGGTTTGCGAAATCATCACGGCGGTGGTTTCGGGATCGTATTCGCCAGACTTCAGCGCTTCGACGAGCTGGCCGATGACGATAATCGCCGGATAGCAGGAATCGTTGTTGACGTAACGCAGCCCTTCGTCAACCGCTGTCGCGCTGACTTCTTCGAGAACTTTCAGGCGATAGCCCTTGGATTTGAACGCCGATTCCAAAAACTGAAAATGAACCGGCGACATTTGCGGCGCGAGAATGGTGTGCGTCTCGCGCATGGCTTTGGTGAACGGCTTTTGTTGATATTTGGGCGGATGAAAATGAATCACCTGCGGCGCTTGACCTTTGCGTTCTTCCAGCGCCGCTTTCAACGAGCGAATGCGAATCCGCGCCGCGCCGAGGTTGTTGCCTTCGTCGATCTTGATCGTCGTGTAAATTCTGCCGTATTTTTCGAGAATTTCCTGAACTTGATCGGTCGAAATCGAATCCAGTCCGCAGCCGAACGAATTCAAATGGATCACCTCCAATCCCTGCCGCACCGACGCCAGCGCCGCAGCGCGGTACAAGCGCGCGTGATACATCCACTGATCGACGACCCGCAACGGCTCATCGAGTTTGCCGAGATGCGCCACCGAATCTTCGGTGAGCACCGCCATGCCCAATCCGGTAATCACTTGCGGAATGCCGTGATGAATTTCAGGGTCAACGTGATAAGGCCGTCCGGCCAAAACGACGCCTCGGATTCCGGTTTCCTCCATCCATGCCAGCGCTTCTTCGCCTTTGCACTGGATGTCGCGTTTGAAGCGCTGCTGTTCTTCCCAACCGGCGTCGAGCGCGCGCCGCACTTCCGCCGCCTTGAAACCGAGTGGCGCAAATTCCGTCACCAGCCGCTTGCTGAGTTTTTCCTTGTCCTCCAGCGACAGGAAAGGCTGGAGCAAAGTCACGTTGTTCTCTTTCAGCAGATCGATGTTGTTGCGGATCAGCTCGGGATAGGACGTGACGACCGGACAGTTGAAATGATTGTCGCTATCATTGAACTCCTTGTGTTCATAAGGCACGCACGGATAGAAATTCGTTTTGATGCCTTGTTGCACCAGACTGATGACGTGGCCGTTAGCCAGCTTGGCCGGATAACAGATCGAATCGGACGGCAGCGTGTCGAGTCCTTGTTCCAGTATCGTTTTCGACGATGGCGGCGACAGCACGACGCGATAGCCCAGCGCCGTCAAGAACGTAAACCAGAGCGGATAGTTCTCAAAGAAATTCAGCACGCGCGGAATGCCGATGTTGCCGCGCGGCGCGTTTTCCAGCGGCGTGTAGTCAAACGTGCGCTCGTATTTGTAGGTGTACAGATCGGGCAAGCCGTTATCGATTTTCTTTTTGCCGAGGCCGCGCTCACAGCGATTTCCGGAAATGAATTTGCGACCGTCGGAAAAACGGTTGACGGTCATCGCGCACAGATTGGTGCAATGGCCGCAACGCGCCATGGATTGTTTTACCGAAAATTGTTGCAACGCTTCCAGACTCAACATCGTCGTCGGCTCGATGCCTTGCCAGCGTTCCTTGGCAATCAGCGCCGAGCCGAATGCGCCCATCAAGCCGGCGATGTCGGGCCTGACCGCGTCGCGCCCCGAAATCATTTCAAAAGCGCGCAACACCGAGTCGTTGTAAAACGTGCCGCCCTGAACGATGATTTTTTCGCCAAGCTCTTTCGGGTTGCGCACTTTCAGCACTTTGATGAGCGCGTTTTTCACCACCGCATACGACAGCCCCGCCGAAATGTCCGCCACCGAAGCGCCTTCTTTTTGCGCCTGTTTGACGCTCGAATTCATGAACACCGTGCAGCGCGATCCCAGATCGGCGGGCGCGCGCGATTCGAGCGCCGCTTTGGCGAAGTCGGCAACCGGCATTTGCACTGATTGCGCAAACGTTTCGATGAACGAGCCGCAGCCGGAAGAACACGCTTCGTTCAACAGAATGTTGTCGATCACGCCGTTTTTGATGCGCAGACACTTCATGTCTTGGCCGCCGATGTCCAGAATGAAATCGACGCTAGGGAGAAAATGGTTGGCGGCTTTGTAATGCGCCATCGTTTCGACTTCGGAGAAGTCGATCTTGTAGGCTTCGCGGATCAGCGCTTCGCCGTAGCCCGTCGCTGCCGAGGCGGCAATGGTCACGCCCTCCGGCAGCAACGCATAAATTTCATCGAGCGCTTTCGCAACGACGCGCAACGGGTCGCCCTCGTTGCCGCCGTAGTAGGCGTATAACAATTCGCCGTTCTCACCGATCAGCACAGCTTTGGTGGTTGTCGAGCCGCCGTCGATGCCCAGAAACACCGAGCCGCGATAATCGGCCAATTCGGCGCGCCCCACTTTCGCTTCACGGTGACGCGCGTCGAAGGCTTCGCGCGCTCCGGCGGCGGCCAAGAACGGGCCCAGCGTGGCCACTTCGCGCTGCTCGCAGCACCCC
>JAITBX010000001.1 GCA_031283405.1 Burkholderiales bacterium
CGAGAATTTCATCGACGGTGACGCGCCCGACCAGCTTGCCGTTGGTGTCGGTCACCGGCGCCGACACCAAGTCGTAACGTTCAAAAGCGGCAGCGGCTTCGTCGGCTTTTTCGTGCTGCAACAAAACGACCGGCGGCGGTTGCATCACTTCGCCGACCAGTTTGTCTTCATCGTTGACCAACAACACATTGATCGGCAACACGCCCAACAATTTTTCCTGACGGTCAACGACGAACACTTGATCGGTTTGCGTCGGCAATTCGTCAAAGCGCCGCAGATAGCGGAGCACCACTTCAAGCGAGACATCCGAGCGCACTTGCACTTCTTCAAAATCCATCAGCGCGCCGACCATGTCTTCGTCGAAGGACATCGCCGAGCGCAGGTCTTCGCGCTCTTCGACCGACAAGCCTTCAAACACATCGTCGATGACTTCCTGCGGCAGATCGGGCGCCAACGCGGCGATTTCGTCGGTGGGCAGCGTCTCGGCGGCGGCGACCAGTTCTTCGGTGTCCATCGTCGAGATCAGCGAGCCGCGCACGGCGTCGGAAACTTCGATCAGAATTTCGCCTTCGTGATCGGCGCGCACCAGGCTCCACAAATACACGCGCTCGTTCAGCGGCAGCGTTTCGAGAATGAGCGCGATGTCCGCCGGATGGAGGGCGTTGAGTTGATCGCGCAACTCGGCTAGGCTGAGCTGAACGGTGGTGCTTTCGAGCAGCGATTTCTGACTTTCGTCGAGCGGCGTTTCTTCAACCTGTTCGCGCGCCAATCCTTCAATCAGAAGATGTCGGCGCAGCAACGCCGTGATTTCGGCGACCGCCCGCTGCCCGTGATCGGGCGCTTCGTTTTTATTGGGGCGAAGGTTTTCGGAGGAAGAGGTCGGCATGGCGCGAAGAGAAACCGAAAGTCGTAAACTGAAAAGGCAAACCGAAAGATAGTATTGTATCGCCAATATTTCTATTTTCGGGGGCGGATGCCGTGTAAAATAGCGCCTGTCGGGTCTTCTTTCATGCGATGGGCCTTCCGGCCTCGCCCCATGACGGGCAGAGCGGTCGGCAAGGCGCCCAAGAAGAGCCTCATGAGTGTTCAGGGTACGCGCTTCGCGCTGAATTTGCGGGCACGGGATTCAAGCGGCGCGGCGGGTGTCTGATGTGATAAGACAAACCCGAGAACAAAACTGAGCAAAATATCGAGAGGAGGGAATTGCTGATGCCTCATTTGCTCGAAAAGCGTTTGGCGTATTTAAGTAAACACGGCGGAACGGAAGCGTTACGCCGAGTGCGCATCGGTCTGGAGCGGGAATCTTTGCGGGTCGATTCCGAAGGACGGCTGAGTCAAAAGTCGCATCCGGCAACGTTGGGCAGCGCCCTGACGCATCCGCAAATCACCACCGATTATTCGGAGGCGCTGCTGGAGTTCGTCACGTCTCCTTTGGCAACACCCGAAGAAGCATTGCAACGGCTGGATACGATCCAGCATTTCGCCGCGCAGCAGCTTGGCGACGAGATGTTATGGAACGCAAGCATGCCGTGCTTTCTCGAAGGCGAAGACAGCATTCCGATCGCGCAGTACGGCACGTCCAATTTGGCGAAGTTCAAGCACCTCTATCGCGTCGGGCTGGCGTACCGCTACGGCAAAGCGATGCAAACCATTGCCGGCATCCATTACAACTTTTCGTTTGCCGAAGAGACTTGGCCGATGTGGCTGGCCGTTGACGGCGTTCAGGCTGATTCGGCGGACGAAATTCAGGCGTTTCGTTCGCGGCGTTATCTCGATCTGGCGCGCAACATTCAGCGTTACGGTTTTGTGATTCCTTATCTCTTCGGCGCTTCGCCGGCAGTGAGCAGGTCGTTTTTCACGACAATCAATGCCAAAGTGTCGGCGCATTTGCCGGCGTTCGACGCCGACACGTATTATTTGCCGCAGGGAACGTCATTGCGCTTGTCCGATCTGGGTTACAGCAATCGCAAATGCCCGTTTTTCGTATCGAGCGATACTCTCGACGCCTATCTTTTTGCGCTGCGTCAGGCGACGCACACGCCGTGCGCAGCGTTCGAGCGGGTGGGCGTGATGGTGGACGGCGCTTACCGGCAGCTGAACGCCAACATTCTGCAAATCGAAAACGAATACTACAGCAGCGTGCGCCCCAAGCAACCGCCGCAAGCAGGCGAAACGCCCAGTCGCGCCTTGCGGCAGCGCGGTATCGCTTACATCGAATTGCGCTCACTCGATGTGTCGCCGTACACGCCGACCGGAACCGACCTCGACACGATGCGCTTCATTCAAGCGTGGCTGACGACGTGTTTTTTGCTGGACTCCGAACCGGTCAGCCGCCGCGCCAAGATGGTTTACGACAGCAATCTGCTGGGCGTCGCCGACAACGGTCGCAGCGATGAGCGCATCCTCGATATCGATGGCGAGCCGGCAACGCCGATGCAGGCATTGATGCCGTTGCTCGATCAGGTTGAAATGGTCAGTGGGTTATTGGGTGAGCCGTATCGGGACAGCGTGCGGAAACAGCGAAGCAAAGTCGCCGATTCCGAGATGGCGCCTTCGGCGCGAATGTTGCGGGAGATGCGCGAACATCAGGAATCGTTTCACGCGCTGGTGTCCCGTTATTCAAAACAACACGCGGCACGCTATAACGAAACCCCGTTGCCCGCCGAGACGCGCAATGAATTTGAAGCGTTGGCGGCCACTTCGCGGCAGGAGCAACAGCGATTGGAAGCGTCAGACCCAATGAACTTTGACGATTATCTGGCGCGCTATTTGGCGGACACCGCGCAGATGGGGTGAGGGGATACAGGGGCGACCGCCCTCGGTCACCCGCTCACGTCTCAATGCAATCTCGCGTGCTTCTTCTGCGTTTTCTTGGTGTTGCGACGTTCGGGTTCGTTGCGTTTGGTTCCGCTGCGTCCGGGTTGCGCTTTTTGTTGACGCTCCATCCAGAAGCGGTAAATTAGTACCACCGCAATCGGCAGTTCATCGACCAGACTGTCACGCTTTTCGCTGTCGTCGAACCATTCGGCGTATTCGGGTTCCTGATGACCGAAAGCCAACGCCTCGATCGGGAAAATCCAGTCGCTGGCTTCCTGCGAGTTATACAGCGGCGCCCAATCGCCTTCGGTCAGTTGCACACCCATCATGTAGCCCTGACACCAGTCGAAAGCCTCATGCGGCACATCCGGCTCGGCTGATTCCTCCGGCGGGTAGTACAACAGCGGATGAAAACGTGTCGGCATTTCGAGCAGCGTCCGACTGATGCTCGACCAGTGCCGCAGAATCAGTTCCAGAATGCGTTGCGCTTGTTCCGCCGAAGCGAACACCGCGCTGCTGCTGTGCGTAGCGTCTTCGCCCCAAACCAGTGGCAACCACTCTGAAGGCATCAACATTTGCGGCGAACTGATCGTCGCGGTCAAATAGCCGTCGAGCATCTCGAGATTCATGCAGTCTTCGGGAACGGCGCTCGACGTTAAAAATGCTTCGAGTTCATCGATTTCGGCATCGGTTAACGGCATGCTTAGAAGTTCCACGTCATGGGTCATGGTTTGATCCTCAAAATTTATCTAACAGGATACCGTAAAAACAGTGGCAATAGTGGTAAACACGCTATGTCTGGTAAGGGTTGGAGCGTTTTCGGTTTAGGCGGGGCTCCGCTCCCCCTGCTTTCCTCTCGCCTGCGCGGAATGACAGGAAGATTCCATTGCCCGCTTGTGGGTGAATGGCTGGGAGCGCGCGCGAGTGGCTTTATCGAAACAAAAGAGATTTCCACCTTGTTTTTTTATGTTATATAAATTATTTGTGGTTTAATTTAGCAATTTTGTCGCCTACATCAGACAAGCCCATTTATTTTGTCTCCAAAAGTTGACAATAGAAATCTTATTCGGGATAATATCAAAAGATACTAATGAGACCCTCGTTTTTCGTTTGACTGAAAGAGGAGCAAGAGGGTTCTGGAAGTTTTTTTAGGGGGGGTACATTTGCCGGGGAGATGGGCAGATGTGCGTGTCGGGATTTTTTCAATTTGAGCAACAGCTATTGGGCTGTTCGCCTCTCGGTTCTAAATCGGCGCATAAGTAATTGCTTACGTCGCGGGGGTAGAATACGGGAATGGAACATTGCAACAGGCATAATCAAAGCAAAGAGAGTACTGGCGGTCCGGACAAAAGCGGGCTGAATAGACGGATTTCTCGAAACGAGAATTGCTCCGGCTTTTCAGGGGATAAGCTTTTCTACAGACTGGGTATTGTCTTGCCGGAGAAGGCTTGTTTATTTTAATCAGCGGTAAATGTCGACGGACAGGCGCGGGGGCGCGTAGGTTCGTTGTCCGTTTTGTCCTGTGGAGGTAGAGATGAAAGCGTGCATCGGTCAATGGTTTTGGGGAGCATCTTCTTTTCTGGCGGCAAGAGCGCAGAATCGTGATTTATTTTGCTTCGGAGTTGAAAAGCCGGAGGAGGCGAAGAGCTTTCCGGCAGTTTCTTCCGGCAAAGGGCGCGGCGGCGTGCTGGGTCTGCTTTCGCTGGCGTTTGCGATAGCGAGCGGCAGCGCGATGGCGCAAGCGACGATTAGCGGGACGGTTTATGACGACACTTCGGGAACCGGGAACGTTGCCGCTGCCGGCGGCGCGCCGAATATCTCCGTAGAGTTGTACAAAGGAGACACTCTGACAACAGCCGTTTTCGTGAGCGCGCAAACGACTTCGACAGCGGGCGCTTACATTTTCTCTACCGATTCGGCCAACTCGACATATTATATACGCATCAAGCAGCCGCAGATCAACAGTATCAACGCGGCGCAAACCTGGGCCGGCGTAGGCGGCACTCAAAACGTTTCGACGGCGTTTTGTTTTGATGATAGTGGCAACACCCAAGAGATTACAGCTTCCGGGATATGTCGCGGCGTGCGCTTCGCTGGCAGCGATCCGGCGACCAACGACCTGGCGGACGCGCAGATTGTCAGCAGAGTGGTGATAACCACTGATCAGGAAGTGGCGCACGCCGATTTCGGAATCAGCGCGGCGGCGAGCTTCGGCGATGCGTCGGATATGGCTTCCGTTTATGACAGTTCCAATTTCAAAGTACATTACGACGCCGGCGGCCCTTTCCATGTGATAGCGAACAACTTGCTGCGGCTTGGCGATACCGTTCCTGTTCCGCCGCTGACCGATGGTGTCGTTGATACAAACAGCAATGCGCATCCTTCGGACGACGGTGTTTTTGTTGAGATTAACGGCGCGGATATGCCGTTGCAAAACGCCGTGCTCGCAAATGGCAGAAACGATTACAAACTGAAAATTAAAGTAAACGGGCCGTTCAGCGAGCAAGGCTGGCTGAATGTCTGGGACAACACGGGCACTTCGTTTGCCATAATGCATAAGTACACCGATCTTCAGGACACGGCCAACAGCGGGGAGATTTTGCTTTCGGATTATTCGACGCGGCCTTCTACGGGAGCGCCGGCTCCCATCATTACGCGCTTCCGTTTCAGTTCGACTTCGGGCTTGCCGGCGCAATCGGCAACGCCGGGCGCGGGGCAGCAACCGGTAAACAGTACCGACACAACAAAACCTTGGGTGGTGGATGGTGAAGTTGAGGACTATCAAACCATGCAGACGAACGCATTGGTGCGGTTGGCAGCGGTCTCGCAGGGCGGCGTCGGCACATTTACTTATCAAATGCCCAGTGAAATCAGCGTCATACCTCCGTCGGTCAACACAGGAACCCTGACCACAGTAACGCAGGGAGAACGGGTTGACGAAGCAATCAGTATCGTACATGCCACGTCTTCTTTTACGAATCCGCGTCCCGTGCAGATAATACAGACGTTGCCGGATCCGACGAAATGGGCGGTGGTTAGCGTAGAGTGCAGAGACTCCGTTAACGGTACGCTGATAATGTCAGGGGCGGGAAACAGTATCACCATCCCGTCAACGGCGACCGGCAAAGGCGGAGATATTACTTGCCTGTTCATCAACAAATACACCTTCCCGGCTTCGCAATTCTCCACGCTGGTGGTCACTCCCGACGGGCCGGTCAGCGCGGATGGGACATCTGCCTATACGGCGACGGTGACGCTGGCGAATGCCGCCGGTGTTACCCCGGGAGCAACCGTAATATTGGCGACCGCTCCGAACGGCAGCATGCTGGCGGGGACGGCTACGGGAACCTTTGCGCCGGGAACGGGCTCATGCACGACCGACTCGGCGGGTCAATGTGTCGTGACTTGGACAAGCACACAAACCGGAACATTCAACCTTACTGCCCGCCTGGCGGACGGAACAGATGTCAGCGGCAGTTCGGCCTCGCGGTCTTTCTACGGCTTGCCGAACCTGAGCCAATCGACATTAGTGGCGAGCCCGGCGGTATTGACGGCAAATGGTATCAGCACCTCGATTGTCACTGCCACAATAAGAGACAATAACAGCTTCATCATCCCCGGCCCGACCGTGGTTTACTTTGAGCCGCTCGCGGGGGTGTTCGTCAACGGCGAACTTTCGGGATCGTCCTGCACGACCGATGCCGGCGGATCATGCTCGGTCACCTATACCAGTCCCTATAGCGTACCTCCCGGAGGAGGGACAGTTATCACCGCAACGGTGGGAGGGCTCGGCACCATGATGGCGAACATTACTTTGCTGGCGGGAACGACGCGCGTCATCACCGTGGCCAAGAGCGTAACCGGCGCGGGCTATGTGGACGGAGGCAAGTTTGACATCACGGTGGCGTGCGGCAATGCCGCGTCGACCATACTGCATCTGGCGAACGGCGAGACAGGGTACGCTGCCGCCAATATGAACGATGTTTGCCGGATCACCGAAGCTGACCCGACTTCGGATGTGATCGGGGAGAACAACAGTAATGCTGTAGTTATCAGTCCGTCGGAGTTCGGCGTGACCGGCGACGCGAGAGTTGCGGTGACCAACCGAATTGTCGCCGGGATGATAAACAAAGCGATGCTGACCGTTACCAAAAACGTGAATACGTCTTTTGTGATGGGGATGGGACACGACCCGGCAACGGTATTCCCGATCAATATCGACTGCAATACGTTGCCGCTGGCGACTTTGAATTTGCTGGACGGTCAGAGCGGCGTTGTTGAAGCCGAAATCGGCGAGACTTGCATGGTCAGCGAGGATGTGCCTGCTGCGTTGGCGGGCCACGAGTATGCGGCGAGCGTTGCGCCGAGCAATCTTATCGTCCACGGTACAACCGCGATTGCGGTTGAGAATGTTGTCGTTGCCGACACTGTGAACCTGCACACCGTCACCATCACCAATCGGGTAGGCGGTCAGATCGTCGGTTCCGGTTACAGCGTCGGCAGCGGTGTTTTTACCGTTACACTGAACTGTAGCGGAGGCTATAACTGGACTTCGACGATGGTCGAAGGCGACACCGCAACTTACAGCGTACCAGACAATGTGTCCTGCTCGTTGTCGGAGATTGAACCGCCGGGCAGTTTGCCGGTGCTGAACAGCGGCTATGTCTGGAACGGCCACACCGTCAGCCTGCCCGGAGATACGTTCGCCGTCATTGGCGACGTTGACGCCACCGTTACCCACAACATTGAACTCTCAGACACCCGATTCCTGACCGTCACCAAGCATGTTGACGGAGCCGGCTACCTGGGCGGCGCCTTTGACATTACTGTTACCTGTAACGGTACGCCGACAGTGCTGCATTTGGTCGATGGTCAGTCGGA
>JAITBX010000045.1 GCA_031283405.1 Burkholderiales bacterium
GTATCAGCGGTGAAAGGATGGCCCATTGCTCGTCTGTCAATCGTTCATATCTGCTCATGCAGCAGAGGTTAACATCCTTACGTCATTGTGAACAGGGAGATTTATGAAATGAGTTCTAGGTCAATTTCGACACCAATCTGTAGCCTTCATTCAAAACGGCGGCGTTTCGTCGTCAACGGCGAACAAGGACGGTTCCGCTTCGCGTGACGACGGCGACAAGGCGTGGCGGTGAGCGCGCTCGGCGGCGGAACGTTCCGGCTTCTTGACATCAGCGGAGGGAGATGAGGGAGGAGGCGATGGCGGTGGGGGATGTTTTTCGCGCCGCATTTGTGCCAGCCGTTCGCGCTGTTCGCCGGAGAGTTGCGCCAGCGGCGTTTGCAGCAGCGCGGCGGTTTCGCGTTGTTGTATCTGTTGCTGCCAACGCGCCAGCGCCGCTTCAAACTGCGACGCGACCAGTTCCGGCGGCATCGCTTGCGCTTCGGCGCTCGCCAGCATTTCGGCGATCAGCGCGTGATGCGGCGAGTCGGCGAAAGTCTGAATCAATCCGGCGACGGAGAGCGGCGTTTGTGGTGAGATTTGCGCTTCGCGGCAATAACGAACCACGTCATTTAAGGCCAGCGCTTCCGGCGAGCGTTCGTCGGCGACGGGAATCGTGTGTTGACGCGCGAGTTCGGGTTGCTGAACGACGGCTTGCAACAGTTCGCGCAGCAGCGAAGGCGCGCGCCGCGCGGCGCGAAAGGGAACGACGCGCTCGCTCGGTATGCCGCTTGGGGCGCGATTAAGTGCGCCGCTGCGTGTGGTTGATCCCGAACGTATTGTCGAACGGCTGCTCAACAATACGCGCAATTCGGATTCGGGCAGTTGCGTCAATTCGGCGAGTCGCCGCCGTAGCAGCGCCGACAACGCGGGCGCGGTGACGGAAGCGAGTAGCGGTTGCAGCGCATGAATGAGCGCGGCGCGTCCTTCGGCGTTGTGCGGCGGGTTTTGCGCCGTCATCTCGGCGAGCAGAAATTCGGACAAAGGCGTGGCGCGGTTCAACGCTTCTTCAAACGCTGCGCGTCCGCGTTGACGAACGAAATCGTCGGGGTCGAGGCCGTCGGGCAAGAAGAGAAAAGAAGCGCGCTTGCCGTCCTGCAAAACCGGCAGCGCATTTTCCAGCGCGCGCCAAGCGGCTTTTCTTCCGGCGTTGTCGCCATCAAAACAAAAGACGACGTTATCCGTCAGCCGATAAAGTTTCTGCATGTGCGCGGCGGTCGTCGCCGTTCCCAGCGTGGCGACGCAGTAATCGATGCCGTGCTGCGCCAGCGCTACCGCGTCCATGTAACCTTCGACGACGATGACGCAACTCTGGCGACGAATGGCGTCGCGCGCCTGATACAAGCCGTACAATTCATGGCCTTTGGAGAACAGCGCCGTCTCCGGCGAATTCAGATATTTCGGTTTGTCGTCGTCGCTGATGACGCGGCCGCCGAAAGCGATGGTGCGACCGCGCGCATCGTGAATCGGAAACATGATGCGATGACGAAAAAAATCATAGCGGCGATCTTCGTTTTGCACCACCAGCCTGAGCGCGTCGAGCGCAGTGTTGCGATAATCGGGGAACACCTGCTCCAGTGATTGCCAAGCGTTGGGCGCGTAGCCGATGCCGTAACGCGCCGCGATTTCGCCGGTCAATCCGCGTTGCTTGAGATAAGCGATGGCGCTGGGCGTTTCACGCAACTGAGCGCGATAAAAACGCGCTGCCGTTTGCATCATCGCGTAATGATCGGGAGGCGGCGCCGGTTTGTCGTGTTCGGTGTGAATCTGCGGCACCGTCAGCCCGGCCTCGCGCGCCAAATCCTCGACGGCTTCCGGGAAGGTTTTGCCGGAATACTCCATCAGAAAACCGATCGCCGTGCCGTGTGCGCCGCAACCGAAGCAGTGGTAAAACTGCTTCGACGGACTGACCGAAAACGACGGCGTTTTTTCCTTGTGAAAAGGACAGCAGGCCACATAATTGGCGCCGGCTTTTTTGAGCGGCACCAAGCGGTCGATCACCTCGACGATATCGACGCGCGCCAGCAAGGATTGAACGAAGTCGTTGGGGATCATTATCAGGTATCAGCAGAAATCGTAAGCGGCAAAAAACAACTATATCAAGATTTTGGGTTTACCGCTGATCTCCGTTTTTGATTCCTGAAACGCGAATGTCGCCATGCGCCCTGTATCGCGTTCCCGACGCCAGGAATAAAACCGTTGCGCGTCGTTGTAAGTACACCACGCATTTTCGTTGCCGCCGCTGATTTTCGTAATGCCCAAGCGTTGCAGTTTGAGCCGCGCCAGCGCGTACAAATCGGCATGCCATTTTTCCGGCGCTTTTTCCTTGACGCCGGTGGAGATGAAACAGGCGGCGGACTCACGATCGCGGGCAGCGTCAAACGCGGCATAAACCTCTTCGCCGACTTCAAAGGCCGTGGGGCCGATGGCCGGCCCCAGCCAAGCCATCAAGGATGCGGCGGCGCATGACTTGTTGCGCGTGATATTTTCGACAGTATTTTCCAGCATGCCGCTCGCCAATCCGCGCCAGCCGGCATGCGCGACGGCGAGCGCCTCATGATTAGCGATGACCACGGGCAAACAATCCGCCGTCAGAATGGCGAGGACGACATTCATCTCACAAGTGATGGCGGCATCGGCGATCGGCGGCGTTTGTCGCATGGCGGCAGCGTCGGCAGCGCCGTGAACATTGGCTATCTCGATGCCATGCACTTGTTGCAGCCACAGCGGCGGCGACGGCAGAAACTGAGACAAAGGTCGGCCGCGTTGCGCGAAGGCGGCTTCAAGCGCTGCGCCTTGCGAGTGCGGCGTCGGCGACCAGACGATTTTGTTCAATGTTGTTTCAGGCGCGACCGCATCCGGTAAAACTTTGGTCGTCGTCAACACGCGAACGCGAGGTGGGAGTTCATGCGCTGACGGGGTGATAAAAGTTTTCGGGAAAGCGAGCATGTTTAGAGATGAGCTAGAGAAACAATCCGTTCGCCCTGAGCTTGTCGCAGGGTG
Source organism: Burkholderiales bacterium (assembly GCA_031283405.1). Taxonomy (GTDB): domain Bacteria; phylum Pseudomonadota; class Gammaproteobacteria; order Burkholderiales; family Casimicrobiaceae; genus UBA931. The sequence goes on from JAITBX010000045.1 coordinate 3,040, forward strand.
AACAGTAAATAGTTAAGAGCTTCAACCCTTCGACCTTGCTCAGGGTCAGCCCGAACGGTTTGAGAGGAACCGTAGGGGCGACCACAGGTCGCCCCTACGACTCTCGGCGGGAAGCCGAGGGCGGCGTCCCCTACATCCTCTCCAGCGTGCGGGGAGAAATTATTTAAAATCACCCGCGATGGAATACACCACATTTTTGGGAATCAGATATTTTTTCAGCGCGCTCGCGATTTGTTCCGGCGTGACGGCGGCGATTTCGGCATCCAGTTGCGCGGAGTCTTTCCAAGTGCGTTTCAAATAAAGTTGATACGCGAGGCTCGACGCTTGCACCGCATCCTGCGCCCGCGCGATGTGGCGCTCTTGCAGCAGCGATTGTTTGGCGTCGGCGATTTCCTGCGCGGTCAATCCTTCTTGCACAGTTTGCGTCAGCACTTCGCCGAAGGCTTTTTGAACACGCTCCAGATTCTGCGGCGCGAAGATTGCGTAAAACACGAAGCGCGAATTGGCGTCGAGCGACGCCGGTTGCAACGCCGAGCCGATGCTGTAACTCAATCCGTCTTTCGTGCGGATGCGATTGGGCAGCCGCGCTTCGGGAGAATCGCCGAGCGCCTGATTGGCGACGAGCAGCGCCGCAAAGTCGGGGTCTTGATCGGTGATGGGGATCGCCAGCCGCCCCATCAGGAAAGCGTTGGCTTTGTCCGGCGTTTCGGCGCGCAAGGTGGTCGGCGCGATTTTCTGATAAGGATCGTCAACGCGCGTGTAGTCCGCTTTGCTTTTCAGCGAGCCAAAAAGTTTTTCGCTCAACGCGCGAATTTTTTTGGCGTCGAAATCGCCGACCACCGCCAACTCGCCGTGTTGCGCACCGTAAAAGTTTTGATGAAAAGTTTTCAGATGGGTGACGGTCAGCGCTTTCAGTTGCGCTTCTTCTTCGTCGAAAGTCGGGATGTGACGCACATCGCCTTCGGGGAAAGGCTGGGTGTAGCGGCGCAAAGCGCGAGTAGCGATGGCTTGCGGATCGCTGCGCGAGGTTGACAACGAGGTCAGTTTTTCGCGCACCAGTTTGTCAAGCTCGTCCTTGGGGAAAACGGGAGAGCGCAACGCCTCCGCCGCCAACGCCAACAGTTCGGGGAAATGTTCGCGGGTGGTTTCGCCGCTGATGTTCACGCCGGCGGCGTCGCCGCCGATGTCCAACTGCGCTTGCAAACGGTCGATCTCATCTTCAAACGCCTGACGATTATGTTGGGTCGTTCCCATCGACAACATGTCGGCAGTAACGCGGCCGGTCATCGCCAGATTTTTCAACGAGGAGGCCGAGCCCCAATGCAGACGCAGGCTGAAACGCACGGCTTCGCCGCGCGTTTTCTTCGGCAACAGCGCGAGTTTCAAACCGTTGGAGAGCGCGGCGCGCTCGGTTCGCGCTTCGAGATTTTCCGGCGAGGCGTCAAAAGTTTCGCCGGCGGCGAGGGCTTCGTCGCCGTGATAATCGTGAACCAGCGCTTCGACATCAACTTTCGGCGCGAGCTTGGCGCGATCCGGCGTTTTTTCGGGCAAATATTCGCCGAGCGTGACGTTCGACGGTTTGATGTAAGCGGTAGCGGCGCGTTGCACATCGGCGGCGGTGAGTTTACGCCATTGATCGCGTTGCAAAAAGAAGAGCCGCCAATCGCCTTGCGCGATGGATTCGGACAGCGCGACGGCGAAGTGTTCGGGGTCACGCAACAATTCGTTGTAGTCTTTCAACGCGCGAGTGCGCACGCGGGCGACTTCTTCGTCGGTAATCGGTTTTTTCGTGATGGCGTACAGCGTGTCGGTCAATGTTTTTTTGACCGGATCGATTTTGTCTTGCGGCGACAGCATCGCCCAGAAAATCAACATGCCGGGATCGGCCAACGAGAAATTCCACGCTTCGACCGCGCCCGCTTTGTGAGTGGAACCCAGCGCTTTGTACAAACGTCCCGACGGCGCCAGTGTCATGACTTCGCCGAAGGCTTCGAGCGCCACATTGTCGGAATCAGGGCCGGAGACGGTGTGGTAAAGCGCGGCGAGCACCGGCGCGCCGCCTTGACGCCGCACGGTGACAGCGCGTTCGCCTTCCTGCACCGGCTCGACGGTATAGAGCGTGGGGCGCGGCTGCGTTGATTTGGGCAACGCGCCGAAAGTGCGAACGATGCTCGCTAACGTTTTTTCAGCGTCGAATTTGCCGGCGACGATCAGAACGGCGTTGTCCGGCTGATAGTAAAGATGGTAAAACGCTTGCAGCCGTTGGATATCGACGTTTTCGATGTCGGAACGTGCGCCGATGGTCAGGTTGCCGTAGTTGTGCCAATCGAACGCTGTCGCTTGCAACCGTCCCCACAGCACGAGGCGCGGATTGTTTTCCCAATTTTCGTATTCGTTGCGGACGACGGTCATTTCGCTGTCGAGGTCTTTGCGCGCGATGAAAGCGTTGACCATGCGGTCGGCCTCCATGCCGAGCGCCCAATCGAGCGCGCTCTGATCGGCGGTAAACGTTTCAAAATAATTGGTGCGGTCGAAATACGTCGAGCCGTTGAAGCGCATGCCGCGTTTGCCGAGTTCTTCAAAAATGTTGGCGGTGGTCGGCGTGCCTTTGAACATCAAATGTTCGAGCAGATGCGCCATGCCGGTTTCGCCGTAGTTTTCATAACGCGAACCGACTTTGTAGGTGATGTTGACTGTCGTCGTCGGCTTGCTGTCGTCGGGAAAGAGCAAAACTTGCAGGCCGTTGTCCAGCGTGTAAGAAGCGATGCCTTCGATCGTGGGGCCGGCGGTGACGCCGGCAGGCAGCGAAGCAGAAGCTGTGGTGGAAACGAGCATTATGGTGAATCCAAAGAAAAGAAGTGAGCGAAAAAAAGTTGACATGAGAAAAAGTTCCGCAACGCTGAAAGTCGAAGGCGCATAGGATAACGCTTACCAGACGATGATGCCGGCAGCGCTTGTCACCAAAATCAACAATCCGAAACCGATCCGGTACCACGCGAACGGCACGAAATCGTGGCGGCTGATGTAGCGCAACAGCCAGCGGACGCAGAAAAAGGCCGAGACGAAAGCGGTGATGAAGCCGACGCTTAAAAAGGAGGCGAGGTCTCCCGACGAAAGTACCTGACTGTCTTTGTACAACGAATAACAAGTGGCGGCGAACATGGTGGGGATCGCCAGAAAGAACGAAAATTCGGTGGCCGCGATTCTCGAAAAGCCGAAAAACATGCCGCCGATGATGGTCGCTCCCGAGCGCGATGTTCCGGGAATCATCGCGAGCGTTTGCGCGAGGCCGACTTTCAGCGCATCCCGCCAGCCGATGTCGTCGAGCGTTTGAATGCGAACGGTTTCGGGGCGTTGCTTGTAACGCCGCTCGGCCAGCAGAATGATGAAACCGCCGATAACTAGCGCGCAGGCGACCGGAATCGGCGCGAACAAGTGGGCTTGCAGAAACGAATGCAACAGAACGCCCAATACGATGGCGGGTAACAACGCGATGATGAGATTGAGTGCCAGCCGTTGCGACGCGCGGACATGTAGTAGCGTGGCGCACAAATTCCAGAGGCGTCGGCGGTATTCCCAACAAACGGCGAGAATGGCGCCCAACTGAATCACGATGTCGAAAGTTATCGAACTGTCTTCGTGGTAGCCGAGCAGCGAACCGGCGAGAATCAAGTGGCCGGTTGATGAAATCGGAAGGAATTCAGTCAACCCTTCGATCAGGCCGAGAATGAAAGCGATGAGAAAGAGGTCAAAGGTCATGAAGGGCGTTGGCGGGGAGGCCGTTTTTGGAAAGAACGGATTATAGGACACTCTGAACAAATCGCGGCCAGACATCAGGTGCGGGGGCGATCGTCCTTGATCGACCGCAATAGCGCCACACTTCCTCATTCCCAGCCGCTCTCCCGCGACGGGATAGGGGGGCGGAGGCAAGGCATGCCTTATCTCTGCGGCTTATGTGAGAATGGTAGAAGTGGAATTTTCGCTCTCCGAGTAGGGGTTTTTCGGCTCAAGCGTTGCACTTCGTGCGTGAACGCAGATTGCAATGACAAGGGCGTGGCAAAACTTTTACAAAGAATGAAAGATCGGGTATGGTAGTGTAATTGTGTGCCCATTTTTTTATCGACAAGCGGAGCGGCATGAGATCGGGGTGAAGAAATACGCAGTCTTCTCGTTACCGCAGGCCGTATCATAAATAGTGTTAGAGGAAAATCAAAATGTCTTGGGAGCTTTTCCGGAAATACCGCTGGATCATTATTTCGGTTTTGATCTTTTTGGCCACGGACCTTTCTGTTCTAGGCTACAACATTTACAGTTCGTTCAAGATCGCTGAATCGGCGGTGTCAATCAACCTGTCCGGCCGTCAGCGGATGTTGTCGCAACGGACGACCAAGGTGTTGCTCTCTTTGCAGGACGATGCAAGAGTCGGCGTGTCGCAAGAGGCCGACTTGAAAGAACTGGCGTTGGTGGTCAATCTTTTCGACACGACCTTGAAAGGTTTCCGTGACGGCGACACCGTGACTGGCGGCGACGGCAAGCCGGTTTTTCTGGTGCAGGTTGAAACCGACGAAGCGCGCCGGATCGTGAGCGACGCTTACGAAATCTGGAATCCCTACCTGACCAAGCTCCAGCCGCTGTTGAAACCCGGCTTCAGCGACACGGAATTGACGGACGTGACGACCTATGCGCGATCCAACAATCTGAAACTGCTGGGGTTGATGAACGATCTGACGACCGACCTTGAGAAAACAGCCAACCAACGCGCGCTTCGTTTGCGGGCGGTACAGATCGGTGGTTTGGTGTTTGTGTTGTTTAACGTGCTGGTGACCGTGTTCATATCAATTCGTGATTTGATGCGAGGCGACCGCGCTTTGGTCAAGGCGCGCAAGGAAACCGAGGAAATTCTGGGAACGGTGAAAGAAGGCTTGTTCCTGCTCGACCGCGAACACCGGTTGGGGTCGCAGTATTCGCAATTGCTGCCGGAGATTTTGCAGCGCGAGGTGGCGCCCGAAATGCCGTTCCTGCCGATTTTGGAAGAGATGGTTTCCAAAGAAGTTTACGACAGCGCCAAGGATTACATCGAATTGCTGTTCGGTGAGCGCGTGAAAGAATCGCTGGTCACTGCGCTGAATCCGTTGAGTCAAGTGGAAGTGCGCGGCAAAGAAGGCGCTTCTCATTACCTGAGCTTCCACTTCAACCGCGTGCTCGAAGAAGGCAAGATCGCGCACTTGCTGGTGACGGTGCAGGACGTGACCGATCTGGTGCAGTTGACGGAACAACTGGAAGCGGCGAAGGGGCAATCGCGGGTCGAAGTCGAAGTGCTGCTCAAACTGTTGAGCACCGACGCCGGCGTGTTGCGGCAATTCCTGGATAACGTCGGCAACGGTCTGGCGCAGATCAATGAGCGGCTGCGCTCCGAAGACGACAGCGAATTGGCGCGTCTGCATCTGCTCAATCACATCATGCGGATCGTGCACGGCATCAAGGGCGAAGCGGCGGCACTGGGCATCGAAATTTTCGAGGACTACGCGCACGGGTTTGAAAAAGAGCTGGTCGAAATGCGCAGCAAGGGTGAAGTGCGTGGTGAAGACATGGTGCGGATCACCGTGCTGCTGGACGGCTTTTACGAGAGGCTGGCGTCGATCACCAACATCGCCGAGAAAATGGCAGGCTCCGGCGGAGGCGACGCCGACGAAAAATATCTGCAAACGTTCACCGAAAGTGTACAAAATCTGGTCGCCCGCATCGCCGGCGACGCGCAGAAAGAAGTGTCGGTGGTGTGCGATCTGGCCGACATCGTGCACTTGCCGCGACGGGTTGCCAACGAATTGAACAGCCTTTGCATCCAGTTGTTGCGCAACGCCGTCAAACACGGCATCGAAATGCCGGAGGAACGCGAGACATTGGGCAAACCGGCCGTTGGCGAAATTCGCGTCGAGTGCAGGGAAGTTGGCCGCGACGAATACGAGTTTATCGTTCGTGATGACGGACGCGGCATCTCGGTGAAAGGCATTCGTGAAGTGCTGGTGCAAAAAGGATTGCTTTCGAAAGAAGAGGCGGAAGCACTCAGCGTCGATGCGGTGATGTTGAAACTGTTCGAGCCGGGCTTCTCGACGGCCAAAGAAGCCGACCGCGATGCGGGGCATGGCGTCGGCCTCGATGTGGTCGCCGAAAAAATCATGCAGTTGCGCGGTCAACTGACGCTGAACAGCAAAGTGCAGACCTTTACGGAGTTCAAGATACGTTTCACGTATTGAGCGCGTCGTTTGATGGACTGAACATTGGGGATGTTGGAAAGGTGGCTACGTGAAATTATTGATTGTCGATGATTCCAGTATTATCCGCAGCCGGATAGCCAGAATCATGAGCGACCCGCGATTGCCGTCGCTGATGATTGTCGGAATGGCAAAAAACGGCGCGGAAGCGATGGAGCTTTTTTCTCAGACACAACCGGATTTGGTCACGATGGATTTGACGATGCCGGAAATGGATGGCGTCGAATGCACGGAGTCCCTGTCCAAATTGAATGGCGACGTTGGCATTTTGGTGGTGTCGGCGCTGAGCGATAAAGCGACGGCCATCAAGGCGCTCAAAAAAGGCGCCAAGGGCTTTCTCTACAAACCTTTTACAGACGAACAACTGGTCAACGCACTTCTGGAAATGATGAGTTGAAATGGCTGATATTACCGAACAGGAAATCCGCGTTTTCGTGGATGCCGTGAATCGTTATTTTGAACAGATCACGGGAGAGAAAGCCAGAATTCGCGGCTCATTTTTGGCAGAGGGGGAAACCCAACTGCCGATTTACGATTTCACCGGACTGATTTCCCTCAGCGGGCAATACCGTGGCTGCATTTATTTTTCGGCGACGCGGATACTGCTGATGCGGCTCTTGCTGGCGATGCAGGAGCCGAGACAAACCGACGCGCACATGCTCGACGCCGTCGGCGAAATCGCCAACACACTGGCCGGCAACGCGCGCGAGTATTTCGGCGAAACGATGGACATCTCGGTGCCGACGACGTTTCACGGATTCTCCGATTTGCTGAAATCGGCGGTGCGCAAGCGCCCCTACGTCATCATGATCAAATGGAAACAGTACGAAGCGGCGGTCATCGTCGATGTCGTGCGGAAATGATTTCTCACCAGGCCTGCCTTGTCTCTGCTTCCTGCGATTCAAACCCGCTTCAACCACAGCGCCAACACCAGCGAAACGGCGACGCTCAGAGCGCCCAGCGCGAAGATGGACGGGACGCCGTAGCCGTCGCCGAGCGCGCCGCCGAGCGCCATGCCGGCGCCGAGGCCGCTGACGACGCAGGTCGATGACCACATGAACGTTTCGGACGTGTAGCGTTCCGGCGTGTAGCGCGAGGTCAAGAGCGTCAACGCGGTGAGCGACGGCGCGATCAACATGCCGGAGACGACGGCGAGCAGCAAAAACCAGCCGGGAATGCGGGTGATGGTGTGCAGCGCCATCGACAACAACAGCGCGACGAACAACCACACCATGTGTTGCTCGACTTTCGATTTGAAGTGAACGCCGCCGTAGATCAATCCGCCGGTGGCGCTGCCGATGGCGGAGGACGCGATCAGGATGCCTGCCCAGAAAGGTTCGCCGTAGCGCGTCGCAAAAGCGGGGTAACCCAGTTGCAGCGCCCCTAACGCCATCGCTATCGCAAAGGTGATCACGAACACCAGCAACAAACGCGGTTCGGTCAAGGGGCCGAGCCAGTGACGCTCGACATCGGGATCGTGTTTGAGATGGCGAATCGCAGGCGAACGCAGAAAAACCGGCACGGCCAGCGTCGCAAAAGCCAACAACAAAAGAAATGCCCAAAGCGGCGAAGCAAAAGCCAGAATGAAAGCGATCAACATCGGGCCGATGATGAAATTGAGTTCGGTCAATACGGTGTCGAACGAATACGCGGTTTGCAGCAAGTCGGACGCTTCAAAACGATAGCGCCAAACCGCGCGCGTCAACACGATGAGCGGCGGGCAGAAGATGCCGGCAACCGCCATGCAGACGGTGATGAAGCCATTCGGCAAAGGCGTGACGGCAGGTAGCAACAACAACCACAGCGCCAGCGGATAAACGATGCCGGTGATCCATAACAAGCGCCGCGCGCCGAAGCGATCGATCCATCGTCCCATGAACGGCGAAGCGGCGGACATGGCCACGAGGTAAATGCCGGCGTGCGCGCCGGCGAAAGCCATCGAGCCGGTGATGTGACTCAGGTACATCAGAAACGCCAGCGACGACATGCCGACCGGCAGGCGCGTGATCAGCGCCATGATCAAAATCGGGCGAACATCCGGTTCTCGCAGAAATTGTTGATAGCGATTGCGGGCGTTGAGCAGGGGCATGAAATGAAAATCAATACACGAAGCGCGTGGCGACGACGCCGGGCAAAGTGCAGAGGTGTTGAATCAGGGTTTCTTCCGGCGCGACACGCCAGAGGTCGGGCAGTGTGACGACGCCGCTGGCGCTGGCATTGGCGTAGTTGATAATGACCGGCACGCCGGAGCCATTCTTCCCCGAGAACGGGCGAAGAATTTCGAGCAGCGTTTGCGCGTTGGCGCCGGCGGCGCACGAGATGCGCAAAGTTTTGGCGCGGCTGCGGCGAAGGGCGTCGAGATCGTAGAGCGTGTCGGCGATGATGCGCAAACTGCTTTGCGCGTTGTCGTTGTCGCGTTCCTGATGGCGGGTGCTGATGCGCACATCGGCAATGACGAGGCGATCCTCTTGCAACAGAACGCGGGCGGCGTCGAAAGTTTCGTTGTAGATAACGATTTCGACGCTGCCGGCGCTGTCGTCGAGCGTTACGAAAGCCATCTTGCCGCGCTTGCTCGATTGCACGCGAATCGCGGTGACGATGCCGGCGATGAGAACGCGCTCTTGCTGCGGCCTGAGATTGCCGAGCGGCGCGACGACGAGCGCCGACAATTCTTCCTTGTATTGACGAAACGGATGCCCCGACAAATAAAAACCGAGCACGCTTTTTTCCTGCGCCAATCGCTCGGCTTCCGGCCAGGGCAACACTTCGGCAAGCGCGTGATGAAACGGCAACGCTTCTTCTGAAAACAACGCGGTTTGCGCGGCGTTGACGCTGGCTTGTTCGGCGGCATCCATCGCCATCAGCACGGAAGCGAGCAGCGCGGCGCGATTGTCGTCAAGCGAATCAAACGCGCCGCCGCGAATCAGCGCTTCGACGACACGGCGATTGACTTGGCGGCGATCGATACGTTTGCAAAAATCAAAGAGATCGGTAAATGCGCCGCCGGCGTCGCGCTCGGCGACGACGTTATCGATGGCGTGTTCGCCTGTGCCTTTGATTGCGCCCAAGCCGTAGCGCAATGTGCGCGTGTCGATCGGCTCGAAGCGCCACGTCGAAGCATTGATATCGGGCGGCAGAATCGTCAGCCCTTGCGCCAGCGTATCGTCGTAAAACATCCGCACTTTGTCGGTGTCGTGCATCACCAGCGACAAGTTGGCGGCCATGAAAGCAGCGACGTGATGGGCTTTGAAGTAGGCGGTTTGATAAGCGACCAGCGCGTAAGCGGCGGCGTGCGATTTGTTGAAACCGTAGCCGGCGAACTTTTCCATCAAGTCAAAAAGCGAATGGGCTTTCTTGGCGGGCACGCCATTTTTTTCGGCGCCGCTGACGAAGGTGTCGCGGTGCTTCGCCATTTCGTCAACGTTCTTCTTGCCCATCGCGCGGCGCAGCAGATCGGCGCCGCCGAGCGAATAGCCGCCGATCATCTGCGCGATTTGCATCACTTGCTCTTGATACACCATGATGCCGTAAGTCGTGCCGAGAATGGTTTTCAAACGATCGTCGAGGTAGTCGATATGGGCGCCGTGTTTGCGCTCGATGTAATCGGGGATCAGTTCCATCGGGCCGGGGCGATACAACGCCACCAGCGCGATGAGGTCTTCGATCTGATCGGGGTGGGCGCGCACCAGCAACTCGCGCATCCCGCGCGATTCAAACTGGAAAATCGCTGTGGTGTTGCCCTTGCGAAAAATGTCGTAAGTGGTTTTATCGTCGAGCGGTAAATTTTTGAGCGTGACGTCGGAAGCCGGATCGAGTTTTTTGATGAACTTCAATGTCCAGTCGAGCACGGTCAGCGTTGTCAGGCCGAGAAAGTCGAACTTCACCAATCCCGCCGCTTCGATGTCGTCTTTATCGAATTGCGAAACAGCGGCGTCGGAGCCGGGTTGAAGATACAGCGGGCAAAAATCGGTGAGTTTGCCCGGCGCGATCAACACACCGCCGGCGTGCATGCCCACATTGCGCGTCAATCCTTCGAGCGATTCGGCAAGCGCCAGCAACTCGCGCACTTCTTCTTCGTTCTTTTCGCGTTCGGTAAGCAACGGTTCGGCTTCGCGCGCTTCGGCCAGCGTGATTTTATTGCCGGGCGTGAATGGAATCAGTTTGGAGATGGTGTCGCAAAACGTGTAGGAAAAATCGAGCACACGACCCACATCGCGCACGACGCCTTTCGCGGCCATCGTGCCGAACGTGGCGATCTGCGAAACGCTGTCGCTGCCGTATTTGCGGCGCACATAGTCGATGACGCGCTCGCGTTTGTCTTGACAAAAGTCGATATCGAAGTCGGGCATCGACACGCGCTCAGGGTTGAGAAAACGCTCGAACAGCAAAGCGTAACGCAGCGGATCGAGATCGGTGATGCCGAGACTGTACGCCACCAGCGAGCCCGCGCCCGAACCGCGACCGGGGCCGACCGGCACATCGTTGGCTTTCGCCCAGTTGATGAAGTCGGCGACGATCAGAAAATAGCCGGGGAAACCCATCTGCACGATGGTGTCGATTTCAAAATCGAGACGCGATTGATATTCGGCGCGTTTGGCGGCGCGCAGTTTTTCATCGGTGTAGAGTTCGCACAAGCGGCGCTCCAATCCTTCCGTCGCTTGCGTTTTCAGAAACGCTTCAACGCTCACGCCTTCCGGCGTCGGAAAGATCGGCAGATGCGGTTTGCCGAGCGGGATCGTCAGGTTGCAACGTTGCGCGACCTCAATCGTGTTGGCGAGCGCTTCCGGCAGATCGGCGAATTTTTCCGCCATTTCATCCTGCGTCGTGAAATACTGCTCCCCCGTGAAGCGTTGCGGTCGGCGGGTGTCCGACAACGTGTAGCCTTCGGAAATGCAGACCCGCGCATCGTGCGCGCGAAAATCATCGCGGGTTTTGAACTGTATCGGATGCGTGGCGGCCATCGGCAGATCGAGACGGCGCGCCAAATCGGCGCAGGCGGCTACCAGCAAATCATCGTCGGCGTGGCCGGCACGCTGCACTTCGAGATAGAAGCGGTCGGGGAAAATTTTTGCCCACGCGCGCGCCGAGGCTTCGGCAGTTTCGACATCGCCTTGCAACAACGCTTCGCCGATTTCGCTGCCGCGCGCGCCGGTGATCAACAACAAACCTTCCTGATGTTCGCGCAGCCACTCCGGCGCGACGCCGACTTTGCCGTGGTGCGCTTCCTGCGCTTGATGCGCGCGCGTCAGCAAGGCGCACAGATTCAGATAACCGGCGCGCGATTGCGCCAACAGCAACACTCGCTGCGATGCGGCGCGCGATTTTTTCGGAACGACACCGAGGTCGGCGCCGATGATCGGCTTGATGCCGGCTGTGCGCGCCGCCTTGTAGAATTTGATGAGGCCGAAAAGATTGTTGAGATCGGTCAGCGCCAACGCCGGCATGGCGTCGGTTTCGGCGGCAGCGATGGCTTCGTCGATGCGCAGAATGCCGTCAACGATGGAAAACTCGCTATGGCAGCGCAAATGGACGAAACGGGGAGCAACGGTCACGACAGATTCTTTCGGCGGCAGGTGTTAGCGGTGTTAAAATCCAGCGGTGTTGAAAGGATAAAGCAAAACGGCAAAGTCGATCATGAAGCGATTACTCTTCAGTTTCGTTATTTTAACAGCGCTGGCAGGGTGTGCGGCGGATCATTTCGCACAGAAACCGGCGTCATCATCGGGCAACGGCGGATTCGTCGGCGCGCCGGTGGAAACGCCGTCTGCCGTCGAGCCTCCCAAGCCCAAGTACAACCTTTCCGGTTTCCCGTTGACGTACCGGCAGGGCTATGACGACGGCTGCAACAGCGCAAAAGACGGCGCGCAGGGAGCGGAGCGCAAAGACGCGCAACGGTTTGCGCACGACGCGAACTACCGAACCGGCTGGCAGGACGGTTACGCGCTGTGCACGCCCAAAAAATAATCGGATGATGAGCAACGCCGGAGTATGAATTCTCCCGCTCTTTTCATTGCGACCACGATCATCTGGGGCTCGACCTGGTTGGCGATCACGGGACAGTTGGGCGTGGTTTCGCCGATCGCGTCGGTGACGTACCGTTTTGCCATCGCCGCCGTGATCCTACTGGCGTGGTGCCGCTTGCGCGGCCTGCCGATGCGCTTTTCGTGGCGAACGCACGCCGGCATCGCAGGGCAGGGCGCTTGCTTGTTCAGCCTCAACTATTTGAGCATCTACGTTGCGGAACAATACATCTCGTCGGGACTGGTGGCGATCATTTTTTCGTTGCTGGCAGTGCTGAATGTTTTTGGCGCGCGCGTGCTGTTCGGCGTGCCTTTGACCGCACACACCGTCTTTGCCGCCATACTGGGCATCGGCGGCGTGACTTTGATGTTCTTCCCCGAATTCGGCTTGATGAACAACCATCCCGAAGTGGTCAGAGGCATTGCGTTCGCCGTGCTCGGCACCGCGTTCGCCAGCGGCGGCAACATGGCAGCCATTTACAACAATCAGCGGGCAGAAGTGCCAGTGTGGTCGGGAGCGGCGTGGGGGATGGTTTATGGCACGGCGCTTTCGGCGCTCGTCGGATTGGCGC
>JAITBX010000049.1 GCA_031283405.1 Burkholderiales bacterium
ACACGCCGTAGCTCCTCCAGTTGTGCGTTACTAAGCAAATGCGCCATTCTTGCCTGAATCTCGGTTATCAGCTTGTCTTTCATGATTCCCTCTGCCGTTTAGAAAAGCTTGAGGTTTAAGATGACAGGAGGGGATGTAAATCATCATTTAGAGCAGATGCCGCAAGCCATTTTCAAGTCGTGGTTCGTGGACTTTGAGCCGTTTGGGGGCGAGCAACCATCTAACTGGCGCATTGGAAACCTTCTCAGTATAGCCAACTACTTGAATGGGCTTGCCATGCAACGGTTTCGTCCTGCTGAAGGAGAGATCGGCCTCCCTGTCCTTAAAATCAAGGAGCTTAGGCAAGGAGGCTGCGACTCGTCCAGTGAACTATGCTCGCCGAATATCCGCTCTGATTATATCGTTCATGACGGTGACATCATCTTTTCATGGTCTGGTAGCCTTCTTGTTGATTTTTGGTGTGGTGGTGATTGTGGACTGAACCAGCATCTATTCAAGGTCACTTCCACGAAGTACGACAGGTGGTTTTATTACGGATGGACTTGCTTCCACCTTGACCAGTTCATCGCTATGGCTGCTGATAAAGCTACCACAATGGGACACATCAAGCGCGAAGCTTTGGAAAACGCCAAAGTGCTCATTCCATCTGAAAAAGATTATTCGGCCATCGGCAAGTTGCTGGCTCCGCTATATGAGCGAGTCGTAAACAATCGAGTGGAAAGTCGCAATTTGGCCCTGCTACGCGATTCCTTATTGCCTCGTTTGATGTCCGGCGAGCTGAACGTCGCCGAACTCGGCGATGCTAAATGATGATTTAATCGTCTAGCGTCCGAAGGGTGCGGCTCAAATTCAATTTGTTCTTTCAAGGGCAATGCGTAGAACTCGGTCAATGAACAACCCCGCCACAAGCGGCGGGCATCAAAATCTTAAAACCTTGAACACCGTCGCTTCAAGGTGCTGTATGATAACCGATTGGAGATCGCATGAAACCTCTCAAGCCGTGGCTTTCCTTTGTCAATCAATTACAGCAACTGCAAGCGCGCGGCCTGCAAGTGGATGACCCCGTCGCTGCGCTGGATTATCTGGAGCGGCTGGGCTACTACCGATTGAGCGGTTATTGGTACCCGTTACGACTCATTGACCAAGAAGCATCGAAAGCTCGGGGCAAAGCGGTACGTCTGGACTCTTTTGCCTCGGGTAGTCGCTTCAAGGATGTGGTTCGGCTGTATGTGTTCGACAAGAAACTCCGCCTTTTGGCTCTGGATGCGCTGGAGCGCGTTGAGATGGCAGTGCGCGTGGATGTGGCTCATCTGCTGGGAAAGCGCGACCCACGCGCACACGAAAACCCCATGTGTTTGCATGGCAATTTCACCAAGAAACTCATTTCCAGCGGGCCAGACAAGGGCAAAACTCAGCATCAGGTGTGGTTGGCCAAATATCAATCTCTGTTGCTCCGAGTCCGCAAGGAGCCGTTTGTCGCACATCACTTACAGCAGTACGACGGTTTGCCCATCTGGGCAGCGATTGAGGTGTGGGATTTTGGCCTGCTGTCCAAGCTCTTTGCGGGCATGCAGTATGCGGATCAGCAAAGCATTGCCGCATTATATGGCGCGCCGGATGGCCGAGCCTTTGCAATGGCTGCGCAGCCTGAACTTCATCCGTAACGTGTCAGCACATCACAGCCGGTTATGGAATATCAACGTGCTGGAACTATCACCGATTTCCAAGAACTGGTCAGCAACGGGGCTTGACGCCACACGGTCGTTTTTCTATTTTTGCCTGATGCAAAAGCTGTTACAGGTAATCTGCCCAAATTCCAGTTGGGGTCAACGACTCAAGAGCTTGTTGTTAAATGAGTTTCCTGTGATTGCCAGCCAACAACTTTCTTTGGCAGATTTCGGAGTTTTTCCGGGTTGGGAAGCGTGGGAGTTATGGCCTCAACAGTGAGAATAAAGCAGATGCAAATGAAAACCGACGCGTACACAAAGTGCAGAGGCGCCGGTCATATTGCTTGCAATGGTAGTCTAGTCCCCAAGCCCAGTCAAGCCACTGCCGCGCTTGTTGAAAATGCCGCTAGCTTGGATATCATGCTGAAGTTCTCGAAGGCCACATGATGGATTCTCAACTCAGATGCTGGCTCGTCCTTGATGAATCCACCGGAGAAAAGGAGTTGCCTCGACATCATCGGTCGAAAAAAACAGCCTCCCTTCCACGAAGGGAAATGAGCTTTGCCGAAGGAGGCTCGCTTCATGCCCTTCACTGAAACCAATTACGAAAACGCTGTAATCGAGATATTTCGGAACACTCTCGGCTATTCATACGTCTATGGCCCGGACGTGGCGCGGGATTACTCCGACCCGCTCTTTATGGGCGAGCTTCTCCCTGCCCTGCGGCGCGTCAATCCCAAATTGCCGGAGGCTGCCATCACCGAGGCAGTGTATAAGCTACAAAATTTGGAGAACGGCACGCTGTTGCAGAAAAACGCCCGCTTTATGGAGTATCTCCAGAACGGCGTTTCGGTGAGTTATTTTGATGCGGACGAGCAACGTTCGGCACTGGTTTCCCTCGTGGATTACGAGAATGTGGAGCGCAATACTTTCACTGTTTCCAACCAGTGGACAGTGACCGAAAACAGCGAGAAGCGTCCGGATGTGGTCGTGTTTCTGAACGGTTTGCCTGTGGTGGTCGCGGAGTTGAAATCGCCCTCTCGCGAGGAAACCGACGCCTCCGAGGCTTATCGCCAACTTCGCAATTACATGATGGAGATTCCGTCTCTGTTCATCTATAACGCTTTTCTTGTGATGAGCGACCACGCCGTTTCCAAGGCGGGAACGATCACGGCAGACGAAGATCGTTTCATGGAATGGAAAACAAGAGACGGCAGCTACGAAAACACGCAATACGCCCAGTTTGATACTTTTATCGAAGGAATGTTTGACAAGGCGCGGCTGCTCGACATCATCAGGAATTTCATTTGTTTTTCCGACGATGTAAAAATCCTTGCCGCGTATCATCAATATTTCGCTGTTCGCAAAGCAGCGGCTTCTACGGCAAGCGCAACAAGCACGGATGGCAAGGGCGGCGTTTTCTGGCACACGCAGGGCAGCGGAAAATCGCTGTCGATGGTGTTCTACGCCCATTTGCTGCAAGACGTTTTGAATTCGCCCACCATCGTGGTGCTGACCGACCGCAACGATCTTGACGATCAGCTTTTCGGGCAGTTCGCCAAGTGCGCCGCTTTTCTGCGGCAAACCCCGGAGCAAGCCACTTGCCGCAAGTTAAGCGAGGGCTATAAAGAAGCCTTGAGAAAAGGCGAAGCTCGCAGAAAAGAAATCGGCCTGAAAGATTACCTTCAAGGAAGGCAAGCAAACGGCATTATCTTTACCACCATACAAAAAATTGAGGACTACGACGAACCATTATCGGAGCGCCACAATATCATTGTTATGGCAGATGAGGCGCATCGCTCACAATTCACGGATGAAAAAGTCACGGAGAAAGGTGAAATCAAGAAATCACTGGGCTTGGTGCTTCGTGAAAGTCTGCCGAACGCTACCTATATCGGCTTCACCGGCACCCCGATTTCCAGCAAGGATCGCTCCACCATCGAGGTGTTCGGAAACTATATCGATATCTACGATATGACTCAGGCGGTGGAAGACGGTGCGACGCGCCCGGTTTATTACGAGAGTCGCGTTGTTCACCTGAAGCTGGACGAAGATATTCTTCGGGTGATCGATGCCGAATATGAGGTCATGGCGGAAAATGCCGAGTCGTATGCTATCGAAAAAAGCAAAAAGGAGCTTGGCAGGATGGAATCCATCCTCGGCGCGGAGCAAACGATTACCGCGCTGTGTGAGGACATCATCAAGCACTATGAGGATCGCCAACATTTGCTCACGGGCAAGGCAATGGTTGTCGCCTATTCCCGCGCAATCGCTGTCAACATTTACCGCAAGCTGTTGGAGCTTCGTCCCGAATGGACAGAGAAGGTCGGCGCGGTAATGACTGAAAGCAATAACGATCCCGAAGAATGGCGCAGCATCATCGGCAACAAGCGTCACCGCAACGAGATGGCGAAGAAGTTCAAGAACGATAGCGACCCACTGAAAATCGCCATCGTGGTGGATATGTGGCTGACGGGTTTTGATGTGCCCTCTCTCGCCACGATGTATGTTTACAAGCCCATGGCAGGACACGGTCTGATGCAGGCCATCGCCCGCGTCAATCGGGTTTACAAGGATAAAGAGGGCGGTCTGGTCGTCGATTATGTCGGCATCGCTTCCGCGCTGAAACAGGCGATGAGCGATTACACCCAACGCGACAAAAAGAACTACGGCGATACCGACATCGCCAAAACCGCGTTGCCGAAATTCATCGAGAAGCTGGAAGTCTGTCGCGATCTGTTCCACGGTTTTGACTACTCCGGCTTTATGGACGACAACGCGAGCGACCTCGCCCGCGCCAAGGCAATCAGCGGCGGCGTAAATTTCCTGTCGGGGGTGGAAAATATTAAGCTCCATCTGGTCAAATCTCATCCGGCAACGAGCAGCAATGACGCGCTGCTGTTGAAAGTTGCCGAGCCGCCGGGAAGTTACGGCAAAACGACGAGCAAAAAAGACCTCTTTATCAAAGAGGCCGTTCTCTTGCGTCAAGCGCTGTCGCTTTGCCGTTCTTTGCTCAATGCTGAACAGAGGTTTGAAGCTGCCTATTTCGAGGCGGTGCGGACGCTCCTCACACGAATTACCGGCGATGGCAAGCCGCTGTCCCTGAAGGAGATAAACGCCCACGTCAACGAGATGTTGAAGGCGAGCATTCAGAGCAAGGGCGTTATCAATTTATTCTCCGACATTGACACCGGCTTCTCTCTGTTTGACCCCAAGTTTCTTAACGAAATCGCAAAGATGAAAGAGCGCAACCTTGCGGTTGAAATTTTGAAGAAACTGCTTGCTGAGCAAGTGTCACTCTATCGCCGGACGAATCTCGTCAAGAGCGAGAAGTTCTCGGAAATTCTCTCCCGCGCCATGAAGCATTACATAAACGGCATGATTTCCAACGAAGAAGTTATTGCCGAACTGTTGAAGATGGCGAGGGATATGGCGAACGCTCAGGCGGAAGGCGCGGCAATGGGCTTGAATGATGAGGAGTTGGCTTTCTACGATGCGCTAACCCGACCCGAAGTCGTCAAGGATTTTTATCAAAACGAGGTGCTCGTGGCGATGACCCGCGAGCTTGCCGACTTGCTCCGCAAAAACCGCACCATCGACTGGCAAAAGAAAGAATCCGCCCGCGCCGGGATGCGACGTATGGTCAGGAGGCTGCTTAAAAAATACAAATACCCGCCGGAAGGTTTGGAGGACGCCATTACTACCGTCATCGGCCAGTGCGAAATGTGGGCGGACAGTTAAAAATGACGACATCAAGCCGTTGCGCCGTATGATCCGAAAGCAGAACAAAAAATGAAAACGCCCAACCGAAGGGTTGGGCGTGAAAAAATGGTGGCCAAGGGCGGAATTGAACCACCGACACACGGATTTTCAGTCCGCTGCTCTACCAACTGAGCTACTTGGCCACGAATTTTTAATTATAACATGCCTCGCGGCTCTCTCAAAAGGCGGGCTTTAAGGCCGTTGGGCGTTGCGGCGGAATGGCCAAAGCTCAGATTCGGATACAGTACAATGCAACGGGAAGCCCTCGTATCAGCTTCTGCGTTCGCCCCGAAAACAATCCTTGCCCATAACTCTTGTCCGCAACCCATGCCCGACTCTGCCGATCCTTTGTTATATCTCGCTTCGCAAAGCCCGCGCCGGCAGGCGTTGTTGACGCAAATCGGCGTGCCGTTCAAGGTGTTCACGCTGACCGAGAATGCCATTGCGGAAATTCCTCGCGCGGGCGAAGCGCCGGCGGCGTATGTTCGGCGTATGGCGCGCGCCAAGGCGATCATCGGGTTGCGGCAGTTGCGTCAGCAGAAGTTACCGATGCGCGCCGTGCTGGGAGCGGATACGGAAGTGGTTCTGACCGACCGCATCTTCGGCAAGCCGCGCGATCGACAGGACGCCGCCGCCATGTTGCGCGCGCTTTCGGGGAAAACGCATGAAGTCATCAGCGCCGTCGCGCTGTGTTTGCCGCTCCGAAAAGGACGAGTCACGCAAATCATGGATAGCGTCACCGTATCGCGGGTGACGTTCAAGGTATTGCGCGATGAGGAGATCGAACATTATCTCGACAGCGGCGAGCCGTTCGGCAAGGCGGGCGCTTATGCGATTCAGGGACGCGCCGGCGCGTTCGTGACGCATCTTGACGGAAGCTATTCCGGCGTGGTCGGGTTGCCGCTGTTTGAAACGGCGCAGTTGCTGGAGTGTTTTGGCCTTGGCCTTTGATGGGTTAGAATCTTTTCTTTTCCGCTCGCCCTTCCCTTTTTCCGAGAGCTTGCCCGATGTCCCGCGAAATTCTGGTTAATGTGACGCCGCAAGAAACGCGCGTTGCCGTGCTCGAGCAAGGCATCGTCGAGGAGTTGCACGTCGAGCGTACGCACACGCACGGTTTCGTCGGCAATATTTATCTCGGCAAAGTCGTGCGCGTGCTGCCGGGCATGCAAAGCGCTTTCGTCGATATCGGTTTGGAGCGCGCCGCTTTTCTGCACGTCGCCGATATTTACGAAAACCGCGTCAAATATGAGGAAGACCCGCGCCCGATCGAGCGGCTGTTGCGCGAAGGTCAGACGCTGATGGTGCAGGTCATCAAGGATCCGATCGGCGCCAAAGGCGCGCGGTTGTCCACGCAAGCCAGCGTGGCCGGACGCCTTTTGGTGTTCTTGCCGCAGGATGCGCACATCGGCATTTCGCAGCGAATCGAGGATGAAGGCGAGCGCGAAACATTGCGCGAACGCTTGCAGGCGTTATTGCCGGAAGTGCCGCAAGGCGGCTTCATCATTCGCACGATGGCCGAAATGGCCACCGAGCACGAGTTGAAAACCGACATCGAATATCTGACGCGCTTGTGGGAAGATGTGTCGCAACGTTCGCGCGAACTTTCCGCGCCCGCGTTGCTGTATCAGGATTTGCTGTTGCCGCAACGGATGTTGCGCGACATTGCTTCCGAAGACACGACGACGATTTACGTCGATGATTCCTCGGCGTTGGCCGCGATGCAAGCCTTCTCGCAAAAATACACGACGGGAATGACCGAAAAACTGTCGCCTTATATCGGCGAGCGCGCGCTGTTCGATCGCTATGGCGTCGAGGAAGAATTGAACAAGGCGCTGTCGCGCCGCGTCGATCTCAAATCGGGCGGTTATCTGATTTTCGATCAAACCGAAGCGTTGAGCAGCATCGATGTCAACACCGGCGCGTTTGTCGATGGGCGCAATTTTGAAGATACCGTTTTCAAAACCAATCTCGAAGCGGCGCACGCCATCGCTCGGCAACTGCGTTTGCGCAACTTGGGCGGCATCATTATCATCGACTTCATCGACATGGAGCGCGCCGAACATCGCGATGCCGTGCTCGAAGAATTGAACCGCGCACTGGAAAAAGATCGCACGCGGCTTTCCGTCAACGGTTTCACCCGTTTGGGGCTGATCGAAATGACGCGCAAGCGAACCCGCGAGTCGCTGGCGCAAATGTTGTGCGAGCCGTGTCCGACGTGTTTGGGGCGCGGTCAAATGAAAACCGCGCAAACCGTGTGCCACGAAATTCTTCGTGAGATTCAACGCGAGGCGCGGCAGTATGGCGCGCGCGAATTTCGGATACTGGCGTCGCAAGCCGTCATCGACTGTTTTCTCGACGAAGAATCGCAGAGTTTGGTGTGGTTTGCCGACTTGATCGGCAAACCGATTTCGCTGCAAGTGGAAACGCTTTACACTCAGGAGCAATACGATATCGTAATCGTATGACCGCGCCCATTTTATGAAACGCATCATCAACGCCCTCTTCTATTCTTTGTACGGATTCGCCGCCGCCTGGCGCGATGAAGCGGCGTTTCGGCAATTGATGCTGCTGGCGGTGATCGGCATTGCTGCCGCCTGTTTTTTTCCCGTGAGCGCCATCGCTCGCGTTCTGTTGATCGGCGCGCATGGCTTGACTTTGATCGTTGAACTGCTAAACACGGCAATCGAAGCAGCGATCGATCGCATCAGCGAAGAGCGTCATCCGCTTTCAAAGAAAGCCAAGGATTGCGGCAGCGCCGCGCAAATGGTGACGTTGGCGCTGGTTGCCGCGTTGTGGATCGCGGCGTTGTGCGGAGGAATTTAGAAATGCTCGCTGCGATAAAGCGCCACGACTTTATCGCGCAAATCTTTCAACTTCAAATCTTCCGGCACGATGGGCGCGCCGGCTTGCACGGTAACCTTTGAAAAAATTCCGCGCAGTTTGCGCATGGCGCGTCCTTTGTGTGAGCGCGAAAAAAAACTTCCCCACATGCCGTGTAACGCCATCGGCACCACCGGCGATGAAGTTTCTCGCGCCATGCGCGTGATGCCCGGGAGAAAATTTTTGATTTCACCGTCCGGCGTCAATCTTCCTTCGGGAAAAATGCCGATGATTTCGCCGTCGCGCAGCGCTTTCGCAACAAGAGCGAACGCTTGTTCCTTGAGCGCATCGCTTTCGCGGCACGAAGCAACGGGAATGGTGCGATTCAGTTTGAACACTGAATGCAGCACAGGCGTTTTGTAAATCTGATGATCGATCACGAAGCGAATCGGGCGGCGCACAACACCCGCCAAAAGAACCGAATCGGCGTAGCTGACGTGGTTGCACGCCAGAATGCATGCGCCGGTTTCGGGAATGTTTTCCAGCCCTTTGACGCGAACACGATAAAGCGTGTGCGTCACCAACCAGGCGAGACAACGCAGAACGTGTTGCGGCGCAGCGGCGAAAGCGGCAATCGCCACGAGCAGCGTCAGCGCTGCCGTCACCACAAAGAGTTGCGGGATCGTCACTTTCAACGCGAACAGTCCGACGGCAATCAGCGACGCCAGCACCATCAACAGCGCGTTCAGAATGTTGTTGGCGGCGATGATGCGCGAGCGCCGTTCGGGATCGCTACGAATTTGAATCAGCACATAGAGCGGAACAGTGTAAAGACCGCCGCAAACGCCCATCATGATTAAATCGAACGTGATGCGCCAATGCGCGTGGTTGCTGAAATAAGCGGCGATGCCGTTCTGCGTGTCAGAGTGCAATGACCACGAAGCAACGCCGACATCGAGCGCGAAAAGCGCCAGTCCCGCCGCGCCGATGAAAACCAACGTCGGCTCGACGCGGCCATGCGACAATTTTTCGCATATCAGCGCGCCGATGCCCAAGCCGATCGAGAAGAACGCGAGAAGCATCGTGGCGACGTGTTCGCTGCCGCCGAGAATTTCTTTTGTGAAGTTGGGGAACTGCGAGAGAAAAATCGCGCCGTAAAACCAGAACCACGAAATGCCCAGCATGCCCAGCCAAACCGCGCGCGTTTTTTGCGCGTAGCGAATGTTGCGCCGGGTTTCGGTGATCGGGTTCCAGTTGATGCGCAATTCCGGCGCCGCCGCCGGCGTCAGCGGAATGCCGCGGCTCGCCAGATAACCGGCGACGCCGATCAGCACACAGGCGACGCCGGAAATGATCGGGCCGCGCGCTTCGATGGCGACCAGCAAGCCGCCGGCGATCGTTCCCAAAAGAATCGCCACGAATGTGGCGCTCTCGACCAAGCCGTTGCCGCCGACCAATTCATCTTCACGCAAATGCTGCGGCAGGATTGCATATTTGACCGGCCCGAACAAAGTCGAGTGCAGCCCCATCAAAAACAACGCGGCAAATAAAATTGCCACATTGCCGAGCCAAAAGCCGACAGCGCCGAAGATCATGATC
>JAITBX010000102.1 GCA_031283405.1 Burkholderiales bacterium
CCCACCGCGCCGAGAATGTCGAACTTGAATAGGGCAGGATACAGCGTTGCGCTTTCGACGACCGGCGCGGCTTTATAGACGACGCCGTGCAAAAACGGCACTTCCCACCACTGCGTCGCCGCCGCCAGCCACGCTTGAAAATCCTTGCTGCCCCACACCACCGCGCACACCGTCAACAGTCCAAACGGCAGCCAGGCGACAATGATGCGGCGCGCCGTCAACGGCGGCGCGTCTATCATCCCCGGATAAATCGGCGTGTGTTCGCGCAACTGCATGAGCTTGGCCGGTTTCCAGAAACGCAGCAACACCACCATCGCCGCCATGCACGCGATCGACGCCGTGATCGCCGGCAACTGCGGGCTGATCCACAGCGCCGTCGCCATCATCACGCCGGCAAAGCTCACGCCCGCCGCCAGCAATGCCGGCCAGATGTCACGCGCGCCGCGCCAACCGGCCAGCGACACCACGATCCAGCCCAGCGTCAGCAACGAAAACAACGGCAACATCGCGCCGGCAATGGCCGTCAACGCCGCCAGATCGGTATGGCTCACTTGCGACGCCACCGTGATCGACGTTCCCATCGCGCCGAAAGCGACCGGCGTGGCGTTGGCGATCAAACACAGCGCGGCCGCCCGCAGCGGATCGAAGCCCAGCCCGACCAAGAGCACGGCGCAAATCGCCACCGGCGTTCCGTAACCGGCGGCGCCTTCGAGAAACGCATTGAAAGCGAAGCCGATCAAAATCAGTTGCAGCCGCGCATCGGGCGTAACCGACACGATCGACGCCCGCACGATTTCAAACTGCCCGCTCTTGACCGTCAGCCGATACAAAAAGACGACGCCCAGAACGATCCAGCCGATCGGCCACAAACCATAGCCGAAACCGTAGAGCGCCGCCGCCGCTACCAACGCAACCGGCATCCCATAGGCCGCCACGGCGATCACCGCCGCCAGCAACAACGTGCCCAGCGCCGCCCAGTGCAGCCGCCAGCGAAACACCGCCAGCGTCACGATGAAAAAAAGAAGCGGCAGCGCCGCCGCCAGCGTCGATCCCGCGACGTGATGCAGAGGGTCGTAAGATTGCAGCCAGAGAGTCACGAAGCGCCCTTGGTCAGATATTGGTCAGCTCTTGACCAAAGCGATTTTGGTTCAAGATCGAACGTTCTTTCCCCTCTCCCCCTACCCCTCTCCCACAAGGGGAGAGGGGAGTATAGCTCCTTCCCCCTTTGGGGGAAGGTTGGGATGGGGGCAATGGAAGAAAAAAATGAAACCATGAATCGCGCCTCGGAAGTATCAACGCTTTACTCAAAACCGTTCTACTTTCTGACGCCGCCGCGATGCCGCTGCGCTTGCGTTGCCGCCAAACAAATGCCGGCGGCGACCGATACGTTCAAACTTTCAACCATGCCCAGCAGCGGAATGCTGACGACGCGATCACAGCGTTCGCGCGTCAACCGCCGCAAACCGCTTCCCTCTGCGCCCAGCACCCAAGCGAGCGGTCCGCTCAAATCCGCTTCATATAGATTTTCGCCGTCGCCGTCCGCCGCCACGCACCAAACACCGCGCTCTTTCAACTCCGCCAGCGTCCGCGCCAGATTGGTCACCGTAATCACCGGCACCGTATCCGCCGCGCCGCACGCCACTTTCGCCACCGTCGCGTTGACGCTGACCGAGCGATCCTTCGGCAAAATCAGCGCCTGCACGCCGAACGCATCGGCGCTGCGCAAACACGCGCCCAAGTTGTGCGGATCGGTCACGCCGTCGAGCGCCATCAATAGCGGCAAACCGGCGGCGGCATCGTCGAGAATTTCATCGAGCGTCAGATGCGGCCACATCGCCGCCACCCTCGCCACCACGCCCTGATGCCGCCCCGGCGGCGCCAGGCCGTCGAGCCGCGCCGATTCGACCGGCGATACCGCACAACCGGCCAGCGCTGCCCGTTCCAGCAAATCACGCAAGCGCGGGTCTTGCCGGTTGGCGTCGTAAAAAAGCGTCTCCACCGAATCGGGATGCTGGCGCAAGCGCGCAATCACCGCGTGGAAACCGAACAGAACTTTGGAAGCGGGTATCATGGATCACTCGAACGACGGCCAAAGGGTTGATGGTATAGTGTGTGCCGATACTTGTTAAGGCCTTTCATCACTTGCCCTTTACTATTTTTTCTCTCTCAACACACTCAGACTTATATTGGCTTGGTTTTATTAAAACGCTTCTACCTCTGATGAGCACATCACCCCCCCCTCTTTCGCCACTTCGGTACATGAGCCACTCCCCGCCTGTGGAGGAACGGCGTGTAGGGACACGGCGCGCCGTGCCCCTACAAACCCCCGCCCCTTCGGGGCGACCCCTTTCAAAAGGGGTCTTGCCAAGGTGGCCGAAACGTTTGCGGGCGACCGCAGGTCGCCCCTACGCCTCCTCTCCTACGCGCAGGGGAATTGCAAAGCCCCCTTTCCAAAGGGGGTGGCCGCCGAAGGCGGACGAAGGTTTGGAAACCTCAAACTGAAAATACTCCCGCCATGATGTCCTTCGATTTACGTGTCGCCGTCGAAAATTTTATCCTCGTTATTGCCGCGTTGATTCCCATCGTCAACCCGCTGGGCGCCGCGCCGGTTTTCGTGACCATGACGCACTCGCTGACGCCCGCCGCCCGCGCCCTGTTGGCGCGCCGTGTGGCGCTCAACGCCTTCCTGCTGCTCGCCGCCTCGATGTTCATCGGCAACTACGTCCTCGGCTTCTTCGGCCTGTCGGTCGCCGTCGTGCAAATCGGCGGCGGCCTGATCGTCTGCTCTGTCGCGTGGCTGCTTCTGAAACAAGAGCCGGGCGCCGCCCCCGACCCGCAATACATTGTCAAACCCGAAGACGGTCTGACCAAAGCCTTCTATCCGCTCACGCTGCCTCTGACCGTCGGCCCCGGCTCCATCAGCGTGGCGATCACGCTCGGCGCCAACCACGCCAACAACGTGCATTCCCTGCTGAACGCCGCGCCGGCGCTGGTTCTCGGCTCGGCGGTCGTCGCCCTGTCTATCTATCTGTGCTTCCGCTATGCCTACCGGCTCACCGCCGCGCTCGGCGTCACCGGCACCCTCGTTTTCCTGCGCCTGTTCGCGTTCATCCTGCTGTGCATCGGCGTCCAGATCATCTGGAACGGCCTGTCAACGCTGATCGTCACGCTCCATGAGCGCTTATGAATAATTTGACCCCTGATAAACTGCGATTGCCGGAACGCCGGAAATTCGGTAATATCACGAACCTTACGGGCCGATAGCTCAGCTGGGAGAGCGCCGCGTTCGCAATGCGGAGGTCGGGAGTTCGATCCTCCTTCGGTCCACCAGTTTCCGACGCCCAACCCTTCTCGGTTGGGCGTTTTTGTTAGCGGGATCGCGCACAGACGAGCTTCCGGAGCGTTCTGCCTGTGCCAACCGCTTCGGCACAGGAGACATAAACTGCCCAGTTTGCCTATCTTTTGCCCTCTCTTCTCTCGAAACCTGCGCCAACTTCTTCGCTGTGACGACGTCCCCCCGAAAAGAGTAGCGGTTAGTATTAGAGTCCGATCCCGAGAAAAAGAGGAGATGGGACATGAAGAAGCGATATTCGGAAGAACAGATCATAGGATTTTTACGGGAAGCGGACAGTGGTCTGTCGGTGAAAGAACTGTGCCGTCGGCACGGGTTCCCGGAGCAGAGCTACTACCTGTGGCGGAAGAGATTCGGCGGGATGACAGTATCGGATGCCAAGCGGTTGCGGGAGCTGGAGGCAGAGAACACGCGGCTAAAGAGGCTGTTGGCCGAGTCCATGCTGGAAAACGAAGTTGTGCGAGAGGTTCTGCGAAAAAAGTGGTAAGCGCACCGGCTCGACGAGAGCAGGTGCGCCGTATGATTGAACGAGGCATGAGCGAGCGCCGTGCGTTGCGCGTGATGGACATGAGCGCGAGCGCATGGCGATACCTACCGAAGGTGATGCTGAACTGGGCACATGGTCGTGGCGTGACGTTGCTCTTGATCGAGCCGGGGAAACAGAATCAGAACGCCTACATTGAATCGTTCAACGGTCGTTTGCGTGATGAATGCCTGAACGAACACTGGTTTACCAGCCTGACGCACGCCCATACGGTTATTGAGGGTTGGCGCTGTGAGTATAACGAGGAGCGTCCGAAGAAAGTCCTGGGTGGGTTGACCCCTGCCCAGTACGCGAAGCAATTGAAGAAAGAAGCGGTGAAAGCTGTTACTATGCAACACGGACTCTAAATCCACGTGCTACTCAAAAAGGGGGAACGTCGCCCATCCTGCAAGAATCAGAAAAGACGGATAAGCCGCGAAGCGGCGTCACCCACCTTTTCTGTTGATCGGCGAATGACGGACTTCGACTTTAGCTGCCCTACCCCCTTCCCAACCTCCCCCCAAAGGGGGAAGGTGTAAATAATCGAGGGCTTCGACAGGCTCAGGCCCGAACGGTTTTGAATGAATCGTTAGCGCCGCACGCGGACGCGAACGATTTGATGGCTTCTGAAGAGGTAGCCCAGAGGGATGCTCCAGACGTGGACGAGCCGCGTGAACGGGAAGATGAGGAGAAGCGTCCAGCCCAGCGCTTTGTGGATCACGTCGGTTTCATAGACGTAATCGAAGCCATGACTCGCCCCCACGGTCATCACGAGGCCGAATATCGCCATGAGCACGAGCAATCCGATAATCAGCAGGTCTGAGCGTTTTGAAGTGCCTCTCACCCGCGTATTCGTCAGGCGACGCAGGAAGAGGAAGCCGCCGCCGAGCACGATCAGAATGCCGAAGCCGATGTTGTAATCCAGCGTGCCAAAGACGCTGCCGAAGGCTATCACTCCGACGATGTGCGCGATGACGAGGCCGAGGATACCGATATGAAACAGGTTCGACCCCACCCACATGCCGCTCTTGCTCAGCAGTTGGCTAGACGATGCGCGCCAGGTGTAGGCGCCGTAATCGTAGCGCAGCCAGCTTCCGATCAGGAAAACCGCGACCGCGATATAGGGGTAAATATCATTCAGAAAAGCAATGAGCGCATCCATGATGTGTTCCTTGTGTTAAATCTTTCTTGATCAGTGCAACCGTATCGTGCTTTCTTTCGGCGGCGATACGTTTGCCTCGCACGACGATGATGAGCCAAAGCGTACTTCTGTTTCCTGCCAGACGGCGTCAAGCGCTTCAAGGTCCATCGGGTCGACATCCGGGGTCGTCTTGAGCAACTCGTCCACGATGTCGCGGCGCGGCGCTTCCTGCGCCATCGCCAGCAAGGCATCGAAAACAGTTTTGTACGACGAACTCCGCTTGTCCAAACGCTCGGCGAGCGCCGCGAGGATGTGCGTGGTTTGCCCCAGCAATTCACGCGCCGCGTCGGGCGACTGC
Organism: Burkholderiales bacterium; assembly: GCA_031283405.1. Lineage (GTDB taxonomy): Bacteria > Pseudomonadota > Gammaproteobacteria > Burkholderiales > Casimicrobiaceae > UBA931. The sequence goes on from JAITBX010000102.1 coordinate 5,375, forward strand.
GTTGACAGAAATTCGAGAAACAGCGGCAGATAATCCGGCAATTCGTTCGCCGAGATTTCAAATCCTGCCTTCTCGTACATTTCTTTCAAGTCCACCATCGCCTGACCACGGTCGCGGCTTTCGCCGTGAACATGCTCAAACAAGTGCAGCGCCAGCGCTTTGCTGCGATCGAACAGCAAGCCGTAGCGTTCCTGCAAATCGTAGATGTCGCCGCCGGCGATTTCATCGAGCAGGGTTTGCAAGGCATCGCGCTCTGCTTTCGGCAGCGCGCGCTCGGCGTCGAGCGCCGCGCCGAGTTCCGGCGCGGCTGCGACCAATTCTTCGGTCGGGTAGCTCAACAGTACCGACAACACCTTGAAAGCCTTCATCGCGTTGCCTCTAGCGGATTTTTGCGGCGCGGCGAACCAAACATGGTGACTTTGCTTTCGCTGCCGCTTGAACAACCGTTGCCGAAGCTGAAGCCGCAGGAACCGCGAAGATCGAAGGCGTCTTCGCTGTGCTCACGATGCGCAGTCGGAACTACAAAGCGGTCTTCGTAGTTGGCAATCGCCATGAGTTGGTACATCTCGTCGATCTGCTGAGGTTTCATCCCCACGCGCGCGCCGATAGTGTCGTCGATAACGCCATCGAGCGTTTTGGCGCGCATGTAGGCGCGCATGGCCAGCATGCGTTCCAGCGCCAGCGTCACCGCTTTTTCATCGCCGGCCGTCAACATATTGGCGAGGTAACGCACGGGGATGCGCAGCGATTTCACATCAGGCATGTCGCCGTTGAGTCCGATCTTGCCGGCGACCGCCGCCGAGGTGATCGGCGACAACGGCGGGATGTACCAAACCATCGGCAACGTGCGGTATTCGGGATGCAGCGGGAACGCCACCTTCCACTCCATCGCCATCTTCCAGATCGGCGATTTTTTGGCGGCCTCCAGCCAGGCGTGCGGGATGCCCTGTTTCTCGGCTTCGGCAATCACAGCAGGATCGTTCGGGTTGAGGAACATTTCGAGTTGCGACTGATAAAGATCGCGCTCGTTGGGTTTGCTTGCCGCATCGGCGATGCGGTCGGCGTCATACAGCACCACGCCGAGGTAACGAATGCGGCCAACGCAAGTTTCGGAGCACACCGTCGGCTGGCCGGACTCGATGCGCGGATAGCAAAAGATGCACTTCTCCGATTTGCCCGACGCCCAGTTAAAGTAAATCTTCTTGTAGGGACAAGCGGAGGCGCACATGCGCCAGCCGCGGCATTTGTCCTGATCGATCAGAACGATGCCGTCTTCGTCGCGCTTGTAAATCGCGCCCGACGGGCAGGAAGCGACGCAAGCCGGATTGAGGCAATGTTCGCACAAGCGCGGCAAATACATCATGAAGGTGTTTTCAAACTGACCGTACATGTCTTTTTGAACGCCTTCAAAATTGTAATCCGCCGAGCGTTTGGCAAATTCGCCGCCCAGAATTTCTTCCCAGTTCGGGCCGTTTTCGATCTTCTCCATGCGCTCGCCGGTAATCAACGAGCGCGGCTGCGCCACTGGCATCGCCGGCATTTCCGGCGCTTGTTGCAGATGCGCGTAATCGAAAGTGAAAGGCTCGTAATAGTCATCGATGGACGGCAGATTGGGATTGGAGAAAATGCTTGCCAGCACTTTCACTTTGCCGCCGATGCGCGGCGTGATCGAGCCGCCGCCCGTGCGTTTCCAGCCGCCGTTCCAGCGCTTCTGATTTTCCCAATCCTTGGGGAAACCGATGCCCGGCTTTGATTCGACGTTGTTGAACCAAGCGTATTCCATGCCTTCGCGGCTGGTCCACACGTTTTTGCAAGTGACGCTGCAAGTGTGACACCCGATACATTTATCGAGATTCAGCACCATGGCGATTTGAGCGCGGATTTTCATTTTGCGACCTCCAGACTGTCGGGCTGATCCGCCGTCGGCGTATCGAGCCAATCGATCTTCG
>JAITBX010000220.1 GCA_031283405.1 Burkholderiales bacterium
TGGCATCGAAGGATTGGTTTTGATCGCGCAGCAACAGTTTTGAAGGTTTCTCGCCGACGATGGTTTGCTGTTCGACGATGAATTCGCCGTCGAAGCTCGGTGCCGGAAATCCCTGCCACCCTGCATTATTTCTCGATAAACTCGCCGTTGCCGCAGTCGATGCGGCGGATCGGGTAGATCACTTTGCGGTCGGCGCCGTTGAGTTTTCCTTCGACGGTGATGTACATCCAGCCCTTCGTTGCTTTACGGTAAGACAGCGTTTGCGGGAAAGCATCTTCTACGTTGGCGAAGGCGTAAATCGTGCTGTCTTGATCGGCGGTTTCGCCGCTGAATTTGAAGCGATGTTCTTTGTCATCGGGAACGGCAATGACGTAATACACCGCATCGTCACGAATTTCCATTCGCAGGAATTGGTAGTCCTGTGTTTTTTTGCCGAAAACGGTATGGCTGGTGCCCAGCATCATGTCGCCGCGCAAGGGCAGCCAATGTTCCTGATAGTCGCGGTGGTTGACCGCGCCTTTCCAGCAGCCTTCAAGCCACGCCAGCGGTTTCAGCGGCTCGGCGGCTTCCGGTCTGTTTTCAGGTTGCGTTACAGCGGGAGTGAGGTCGGCGGCGGTCGGCGCTTTGCCTTCTTCTTTGGGCGGTGTTTGGACGCAAGCGCCGAGCAGCAATGCCGCAAACAATAAAGAAGCGTTTTTGAAAAAAGAGTTCATGATTTTCTTGTCTGAAAATATTTTGAGGTGCCACATGATACATCACCCTCTCCCGCAAGCGGGAGAGGGGAAAAACGGATTGGATAAATGTGTCAGAACGTATAAGTGAACTGCATCGACGCCACGGTTGCGTAATCGTCGAAATGGCCGTCGAGTGTGCCGTTCGCCAGCGCGTTACCGGCGTTTTCGTGGATGGGCGCGTTCTTGGCAAACAGGTAGGCGAAACCGACATCAAGCTTCATTTGTTTGTTGAACGCATATTGACCGCCGATGCTCAACCAGTAACGGTCGGCGTCGGGCAATCGCGGCGTGCGATAGGCGTCTTGAACCGGCGATTGGTCGAAGGCGGCGCCGGCGCGCAGCAGCCAGTGGTCGTCGAAGCGATAGTTGCCGCCGACTGAAAAGCGCCATGTATTCTTGAACCACTCCGGCGTGCTTTGCAGCACGGAACCGTTGGTGCGGGTGAACGTCAATTCCTTGAGCGACGACCAGCCTGTCCATTGAATGTCGGCCATCAAATCGAGCTTGGGCGTGACTTGCCGGAAGAACGACACGTTGGCAGTTTGCGGCAGGGTGATGTCGGAGTGAACTTTGCCGTTGTAAAGCGCGGCGCCGTTCACGCCGTTGGCGAGGCTGCCGACGATGGGCGCCAGCGCAGCGGGAACGCCGTCGAGCGACGGGTTGTCGAAGGTGACTGTGCCGTCGATCTTGTGTTTGATTTTTGAACGGTACGCAACGCCGACGCGCGTGGCTGAATCGAACTCGTAGAGAGCGCCGACGTTCCAGCCCCAGGCGTTGTTGTGTCCCTTGACGTTGGAGACGCTGTCGAGGCCGCCGGTCGCGCCCATGATGGCGGGAATCATTTCGGGCGGCAAGAGGCCGGCGCCGGCGGCGTTTTGCGCAGCCGAGCCGAGCGCTGCCGAATAGTTGACGGCGCTGGAAAAAGCCGCGTGCACATATTGCCAGTTGACACCCAAACCCAAACTCAGTTTATCGGTGGGCTTGAATGAAACCGCCGGATTGACGTTGATCGTTTGAACTTCCGATTTCAACGCTTGATAGCGTCCCATCCAAGTGTTGTTGTAATCGGTCGCCAGACCGTAAGGGGCGCCGACGCCGAGGCCGACCGCCCAGCGATCGTTGATCGGCAACGCCAAATAAAAGTTGCCGAGGAAATTGCCGTAACCGGCATCGCCACCTTCGTTGCCCAAAGGCTGGCTGAGCGCCGGTTGTGATTGTTCGTTCCGAAACGTCATCGACGGCGTGGCAAGATGCAGCGCGCCGACGATTTGCGCCGATTTGCGCATCGACAAGGTTGCAGGGTTGTAGAACATCGACGACGCATCCGCGCCTTCCGCCGCGCCTCCGGCAAACGCGCTGCCCACCCCGCTGGCGCTTTGCTCCTGCAATGCAAAAGCCGCTGCTTGCGCTTGCACGCACATGCCGCTCAAGCCGGTACTGACGGCAACGGCCAACGCTATTTTTTTCACACTCGCTTTCATGGCACTCCTTCAAGGCTGATTAAAAGGGAAGTCTACGCACTTTTTTTTGCAACATTTTCTTCCACCGCCGGTTGCCGCAATTCGCGGCGCAAAACTTTACCGATGGTGTTTTTCGGAAGCTCTTCACGAAACTCTATTCGTCGCGGCAATTTGTAACCCGCCAGATTGGAACGGCAAAATTTGATCAATTCTTCCGAGGTCAACTCCGGATTGCGCTTGACGACGAAAAGTTTGACCACTTCGCCGGTGCGCTCGTCGGGAACGCCGATCGCCGCGCATTCAAGCACGCCCGGATGGGTCAGCGCCACCGTTTCGACTTCGGTCGGATAAACATTAAAGCCCGAAACCAGAATCATGTCTTTCTTGCGATCGACGATCGTGAATTGGCCGCGCTCATCCATCACCGCCATGTCGCCGGTCAAAAAGAAACCGTCGGCAGTTTTTGCGCGCTCGGTTTCATCGGGTCGCTTCCAGTAGCCTTGCGTGACTTGCGGGCCGCGAATGCAAAGTTCGCCGACTTGACCGACGCCGACGTCTTTTCCGTTATCGTCGCGCAACGCAACTTCCGTTGACGGAATCGGCATGCCGATCGAGCCGCAACTGTCGGCGTCCAATCGCGTGATGATGGCCGCCGGTGAAGTTTCGGACAAGCCATAACCTTCCGACAAAGGCTTGCCGGTTACCTCCCGCCAGCGTTTGGCCGTTGCCGGTTGCAGCGCCATCGCGCCGCCCAGCGAAATGCGCAGGCTGGAGAAATCGATTTTACGAAAATCGGAATTGTTGAGCAGCGCGTTGAACAACGAATTGACGCCGGTGATGATGGAAAATTTGTAGCGGCTGATTTCCTTGACCATCTTGGGAATGTTGCGCGGATTGGTGATGAGCACACTTTCGGCGCCGATCACCATCATCAGCAAACAGTTGGCCACCATTGAAAAAACATGGTACAGCGGCAACGGCGTAATCATGATTTGCCGTTCGTCGAGATTGAGGAAGGGCTTGACCCACGCCAGCACTTGCGACAGATTGGCGATGATGTTGCCGTGCGTCAGAATCGCGCCTTTGGGCACGCCGGTTGTGCCGCCGGTGTATTGCAGAAAAGCGATGTCGGCGGAGTCGGTTTCGACCGGCGTCAATTTCATCCGACGGCCACGGTTCAGAATATCGGTAAAGTAAACCGCGTTCGGCAACGAAAAAGACGCCACTTTTTTCGTCAGATGCCGCAACACGAAGTCGATGATGATCCCCTTGAAGCCCATCTCTTCGCCGATCGTGGTGAGGATGACGCGGCGCACTTGAGTTTTGTCGAGAACCGTTTCCAGCGTGTGCGCGAAATTTTCGGCGACGACGATCATCTCCGCGCCCGAATCGTTCAACTGATATTGCAATTCGCGCGCTTTGTAGAGCGGGTTGACGTTGACGACGATGGCGCCGATGCGCAGCAAGGCAAACAAACACACTGGATACTGCAGAATGTTCGGCATCATCAGCGCTACCCGTGAACCCTTAGTGATGCCTTGCGATTGCAGCCACGCGCCGAATGCGGCGGAAAGTTCGTCGAGCTTGCGAAACGTGACGGTGTGCCCCATGCAGGAATAAGCGGGGCGCTCGGCAAACTGCTTGATGCTGAGCGCGAACAGCGTGTTGATCGAAAGCGACGGATCGAGATTCACCGTCGCCGGAACTCCCTCCGGATAATGCTCAAGCCAAATCGGATTCATAAGCGCTCCTGCGTTCTCCCCTTTGCGCGAGTGTCAGCCTCGTTTGTGTTGCGGCGTTGTTTGTTGCATCGGCTGCTGTTGCCACGGTCTTGTTTGCACGGTCTTTTGAGAAAGGGATTGTACACGCTGGCGCATACCTTACCACCGGAACGAGGCGAAAAACAGGGACGTCGTATCGGAGCGTCCGACCTTCTTTTTGCGCGTTATGATGTACTAGAACACAGATAAAAGAGGTTTTTTGATAAAAGCCGGTGAGTTAGCGCCTGTTAAGCGGAAATGTCCAAAGACGTTGAGGCATCAAAACCGGCGTCTTCAACGGCGGCAACGAGCGCAGCGGGCGCGGTTTGCGCGGCGTCGTAGCGCACGGTGGCGCGTTTGTCATCGAGCGATACCGTAACTTCGATAACCCCCGGCGCTACTTTCAAAGCGCGAGTGACACTGGCAACGCAACCTTGACACGTCATGCCGTCAATATGAAATGTGACGGTTGTGAAACTCATGATGAATCCTTTCTTTCAAGAGGCGCTGATCGCTGAAAAAGATCAGAGCGCCGACACCGGTATCGTATCAGGAATCGGAATGTCGGGGCGACATTCTGCGCTGCCCTTCGGCAAGCTCAGGGTGTTCACCCCTCCGCAGGAAGGGAATTTTCCTTGCCTCTTGCTACGACGCTATCAATTCCCCTCCTTGGAGGGGTGGAGTGTAGAGCCGGGGTGATTTTGTGCAAACACGGCGCGCCGTGCGCAACGATGCACAGGCGACCGAGGGCGGTCGCCCCTACATGCGAGAGCGCCAGCGCTTGAGTAGCAGCGCATTGGTGACGACGGACAGCGACGACAACGCCATCGCCGCGCCCGCCAGCACCGGCGACAAAATTCCCAGCGCCGCCAGCGGAATGCCGAGAACGTTATAAACAAACGCGAAAAAAAGATTCTGGCGAATCTTGCGCAGGGTGGCGCGCGACAAGTCGATCGCGTCGGCGACCATCGTCAAATCGTTGCGCAGCAGCGTCATGTCGGCGACCGCCAGCGCGCTGCCGGAACCGGCACCCATCGCAAACGATACATCGGCCTGCGCCAGCGCCGGCGCGTCGTTGACGCCGTCGCCGGCCATGCCGACGACGCC
>JAITBX010000064.1 GCA_031283405.1 Burkholderiales bacterium
CTTGATGAGCTTTTTCTCGGTGAATGTTTCCGAGCCGACGATGTGGATGCGGGTGATCTTCGACGGCCCGCCTTCTTCGACCGCGAAACTGATCGCCACGCGGTTGCGCTCTTGCGGCGTCATCGTCATTTCAACGTCGGCGTTGTAAAAGCCGCGCGACACATACTGCCGCTTCAATTCCTGATTCGCTTTTTCCAGTATTGAGCGATCGAAAATGCGCCCTTCGGACAGGCCGACATCTTTCATCGCCTTGCTCAATATATCGGTGTCGAACTCCTTGTTTCCGGAGAACGAAATCGAACTGATGGTGGGGCGTTCGTCCACCACCACCAGCAGAACGTCGCCTTGCGCGTCGATCTGCACATCGCGGAAAAAGCCGGTCGCGTAGAGCGCCTTGACTGCCGCCGACGCTTTTTCGTCGGTGACTTCATCGCCGATCTTGATCGGCAAGTAATTGAAGACCGTTCCCGCCTCGGTGCGCTGTACGCCCTCGACACGGATATCGCGCACCACGAACGGCGTGAAAGCCGCCGCCGTTTGCGCGAAAAGCAGCGCCGCAAAAGGCAATGCCGCCAATCCCGCATACCGAGGGTTCAGCGTTTTGCGACGGTCAAAACTTTCGAGAGAAGTCATTGAATAGCGCCAATACGATTAAAGTAATAACCAAAGTCAAGCCGATACGCAGTCCGATTTCCATGACCCGTTCGGGCAGGGGGCGACCGCGTATGATTTCCGCGAAATAATACAACAAATGTCCGCCATCCAGTACCGGCACAGGCAATAAGTTAAATATCCCCACCACGATACTGACGAGCGCCAGAAAAGTGAAAAACGGCTGAAACCCCATCTGAATGGACTGCCCAGCGTACTCGGCGATGGTGATCGGCCCGGAAAGGTTCTTGAGCGAAGCGCTGCCGGTAATCATTCGGCCTATCGTCTTGAAGATCAACACCGTCAAATCCCATGTCTTCGTCACCCCCAGCCCCAGCGATTCGACAACACCATAGCGCATCATCACCCGGTAGCGCTCGCTCGCCTTGGGGTCGTTGGAGAGAACCACGCCGATGCGGGCGACTTTTTTGCCGTTCTCGACCTCTTCCCAACGCGGCGTCACCGACAGGGGCATCGTCATGCCGTCGCGCAAGATGGTTAATTCCACGGGAGGGGAGGGCAACTGATCCACTGCTTGGTTTGCGTTTTGGTTGATGAGAGACGCCATCGCCGAAGGCGTATCGAGCGTCACGCCGTTGACCGCCTGAATGATGTCGCTCTTTTGCAAGCCGGCGGCGGCCGCCGGCGAATCCGGCGAAACCTTCGCAATCAACGGCGCGCCCAGATACGGATGCAGGCCGAGCCGCGCCAGCGGATTGTCCTCACTATTTTTGCTGTCTTTGCCGTCATCGTCTGCCATCATCGCGGCCAAAGACAGCGACGCCTTGACCGGATAGCCATCGCGCTCGACCGTCAACAGCGCCGACGACGTAATGTCGGCGTTCAGCAACTTCTGATTGACGTCCTGCCAAACGGCCACCGGCTCCCCGTCCACTGTGAGGATGCGATCCATCGAGCGCAAACCGGCCTCCGCCGCTACCGTGCCCGCCACCGGTTGCGACAACACCGGCTGATAGCCCGGCACGCCCGCCATGTACATCGCCGCCAGCAGCAACACCGCCAGCAACAAATTGGACAACGGCCCCGCCGCAACGACGGCCATCCGTTTCCAGACGCTCTGCCGATTGAACGCGCGCGGCAATTCGCTTTCGGGCACCGGCCCTTCGCCCTCTTGACGGTCGCGCTCGTCGAGCATGCGCACATAGCCGCCGAGCGGCACTGCCGACAGCGCCCATTCGGTTTGATCGTGGCCAAACCGGCGCGAAAATAATACCGACCCGAAGCCGAATGAAAAACGCAGCACTTTGACGCCGCACCACCGCGCCACACAGTAATGACCAAGCTCGTGCAGCGTCACCAGAATGCCGACGGTAATGAAAAAACCGAGCAGGCTGTACAACACGCTAGGCTCCTCTGCGCTGCGCTTGCATCGCTACGCATTTTTCCGCCATGCGCCGCGTCGCCACATCAAACGCAATCGCTTCTTCGACCGTCGTCGGCGCTGCTGCCGCCGGCGTTGCCGACAACACCGCCTCACACACCGCCGCAATATCGGGATAAGCGATGCGCCGGTTCAAAAACGCCTCGACCGCGATTTCATTCGCCGCGTTCAACACCAGCGCCGCACAGCCGCCCGCTTCCAGCGCTTGATACGCCAGCGCCAGACAAGGGAAACGTTGATGATCCGGCGCCGCGAAAGTCAGCGGCGGCAGCGCGGCAAAATTGAGCGGCGTCACGCCGGCGTCGACGCGATCGGGGAACGCCAGCGCTTGCGCAATCGGCGTGCGCATGTCGGGCGAACCGAGTTGTGCCAGCGTCGAGCCGTCGAGATATTCGACCAGCGAATGAATCACGCTTTGCGGATGAATCACCACGTCGATGTCCGCTGCCGGCATTCCAAAGAGCCAATGCGCCTCGATCACTTCCAGCCCTTTGTTCATCATCGTCGCCGAGTCAATCGAAATTTTGCGCCCCATCTTCCACACCGGATGCGCGCACGCTTGCTCTGGCGTCACCTCGCGCAAGGCGGCAAGCGGCGTCTCCCGAAAGGGGCCGCCCGACGCCGTCAAAATGATTTTGCGCACGCCCGCTGCGCGCGCGCCGCTTTGTTGTGCGCTGTATTGTTGCATCGCGGGGAGGCATTGAAAAATAGCGTTGTGTTCGCTGTCGATAGGCAGCAACGTCGCGCCGCCGGAACGCACCGCTTCCATGAACAACGCGCCGCCCATCACCAGCGCTTCCTTGTTCGCCAGCAACACGCGCTTTCCGGAGCGCGCCGCCGCCAATGTCGGTAACAATCCCGCCGCGCCGGTGATCGCCGCCAGCACGGTATCAACTTCCGGCAGCGCCGCCACTGCGGCGACGCCTTCGACGCCGGACAACACTTCGCTTGCGATGCCGTCCTCGCGCAAGCCCTGCCGCAACGATGCGGCAGCGCGCTCGTCGAGCAACGCGACATGGCGCGGGCGGTGACGGCGGCACAATTCACGCAACGCTTGCCAATTCTTGTGCGCCGCCAGCGCCGTGATTTCAAACCGTTCAGAATGACGCGCCGCCACATCGAGCGTTGACGCGCCGATTGAGCCGGTCGCGCCGAGCAGAGTCAAACGCCGCAGAGACATAGGAGAACTCGCGCTGATTTTTTCACCGCTACACCAGCAAACTCACCATCAGCGCCGCCACCGGCACGGTCGTCAACAAACTGTCGATCCGATCCAGAATGCCGCCGTGTCCGGGCAACAACGTGCCGCTGTCTTTGCAGTCGGCCATGCGTTTGATCAGCGACTCGAACAAATCGCCGAACACCGACAACACCGTCAGCAACCACGCCATCGCCAACCAGATCAGCCACTGCGCCACGACCGGCAACGACAGCAACACCGATGATTTCGGCAGCAAATACGGCGCCAGAATCAGCGCATAGACCGTCACGGCCAGCAGCGCGCCGAGCGCGCCTTCCCACGTTTTGCCGGGACTCGTTTTCGGCGCCAGCTTGTGTTTTCCGAAAGCGCGTCCTGCGAAATACGCGGCGCTGTCGGCCAGCCACATCAACACCAACACCGCCAGCAACAACCACGGCGACATCGATTGCAACTGTACCATCGCCAGCCAACTGCAAAACAGCGACCAGCCGCCGACGATCGCAAAACCGGCGCGCGCCAAACGAACGTTTTTCAAGCGCTCTTTTTCAAAACGGGCGATCCACCACGGAATGACGGTCAATGCCAGCAACGCCAGCAGCGCGTAACACGACACCAGCAAACCCATTTGTTCGATTTCGGCTTCGCTGCGACCGACGAAAAAAAAGAAAGAGGTTACGGCGGCGATCAAGCCCAGCGGCAAGAGCCAGATGTAGTGCGGCGATGCGGGCACGCCGTAGCGCACAAAGCCGTAGCTGCCCAGCAATCGTCCCATTTCGCCGCCGGCGGCCAGCAGCAACAGAAACATCAGCAACATCCAGATGCGCGGCGACAAATAAAACAGCGCGCCCAAAAAAACGGCCAGCAATATGATGCCGGTCGCTACCCGTTGCGCCAAGGGCGACAGACTCATGAGGCGCCTTCCGCGTTTTTTTCTGCGTTTCTGTTGAAGCGCGTCGCTTGCACTTGTTCGCTGGTGCGTCCGAAGCGGCGCTCACGCAACTGATAGGAAGCAATCGCCGCGTCGAGCGCTTGCGCGTTGAAATCCGGCCACAGCGTATCGGTGAAATAAAATTCGGTGTAGGCCATTTGCCACAGCAGAAAATTGGAAACCCGCTTCTCGCCGCCGGTGCGAATGTAAAGATCAGGCTCCGGCGCATACGCCATCGACAGATACGGCTCGATCGCTTCCGGCGTGACCGGCGCTTTTTCATCGAGCGCTTCAGGATGCGCCTGAAAATACGCCCGCGTCGCTCGCATGATGTCCCAACGTCCTCCGTAGCTGGCCGCAATCGTCAGCGTCAATCGCGTGTTGCCAGCGGTCAGCGTTTCGCCTGCCGCCACCAGTTCGCCGATGCGCGCGCCAAAGCCGCTCAAATCGCCGATCACTTTGAGTCGGATTTTGTTTTTGTGCAGTTGCTCGATTTCTTGTTCAAGCGCATTGAGAAACAGACCCTTGAGCAGCGAAACTTCTTCGGGAGGCCGTCGCCAGTTCTCGCTCGAAAAAGCAAACAGCGTCAAGTATTCGACGCTGCGCTCGATCGACGCTTGCACCAGTTTGCGCACGGTGTCAACGCCGCGTTTGTGCCCCGCCACGCGCGGCAGAAAACGCTGCTTCGCCCAGCGACCGTTGCCGTCCATGATGATCGCGATGTGACGCGGCACGAGCAGCGCATCGGGAACGGAACGGGACGAAGCAACAAACATGATTCAAATCGTCCTAAATTCCGCTTCTTTGTCGGCAA